>JASLIR010000411.1 GCA_030152125.1 Alkanindiges sp. | reverse complement strand
GCAAAGGTTGCGCACTTAATACAGCCTGCCAGCCCTGTAAGGTAGGCAGGCCAATACCACTAACATCCGCATAGCCTTGCAAGGTAGTCGCAGGAATCTGCTGCTGCCACTGGCGGTTTTGCTGCTGTTGTACCGTGGAGGGTAACCACTCACCCAGTGCCTGATAACCTTCCAGCTTCCCGTCTCTGACCAGACTGCGTAACTGTTGCAATAACTGCTGCTCGCGGGCTGCCAGTTGTGCTTCATCCTGCCCATACACCACAAAATACTGGCTGCTTTGCTGCTGGTGAAACAGCTGTTTGATCTTGTCATCCTGGGCAGCAATGTCGGCATTTTTACTTTGCAGGCTTTGTACCTGATCATCCACCCGAATCTGGCTAAAACCAATCGCCCCTAGCAGCAGTACCACAACCACTAGCACCAGTTGATACTGTCGATGCACCAGAAACCACTGTCTGGCCTGTATCAGCCAGTGCAAGCGGCGTACTGCACCGGAGTTATCCAGTGGCGGCAAGCGTGGTAACAACAGCACGCTGGTTACCCATGCAGCAATTAAGCCGGTCATGGAAAACACCGCGATTTGCTTTAAGCCCGGAAATGGCGTCAGGCTTAAACACAAATAGGCTGCTACCGTGGTTAACAAGCCCATCGCCAGGCTGGGCAGCATGCGCCCCATCACCACTGTAGACTTAAGCTGGCGCTGTGTAGCCTGGGTGGATAAATAATAAAAGGAAAAATCCACACTCACGCCAATCAGGCTGGCACCAAATACCAGTGTCATCAGGTGCACCTGCTGGAATAGCAGGTGGGTAACGGCCAGCGCCATCAGGCAACCGGCACTGACTGCGGCAAACTCGGTAAACAACGGACGGAAAGAACGGAAACCAAACCACACCAGCACAATCAGGCCAAGCGTCGAGCCCACGCCGATGGTGGACACTTCCTGCCGCGCCGACTGCGTACCGGCAGTAGCAAACATCAGCGCACCGGTGCTGTAGGTTTTTACCTGATACTGTTGTGCCAGTTGCTGTTTTAAATCCTGCAACCATTGTCCGGTCTGGGTCTGGTAATCAATATCAAACGGGCTTTTGGCCAGTGATAAAATCAGCAGACGGTAATGCTTGCCCTGCTGCTGGGTACTTGGCCAGCCATCCACTAACTGTATATCGGCATTGCTGCTGCCTACCCCGGCAGCCTTTTCCATTACATAACGCGGGAAAAACAGTAAGGGGTCTTTATTTAGCAACTCAGCATTTAATGGCAGGCCGGGGCTGAATAATTGTGACAATGCCTGCTCGGTCAGCGCCTGGTCATCACCCGCCTGCAACAGCTGCCTATCCTGCTCACTTAACAAACCAGCACGGTGCTCAAATAACACCTTGCCCAGTGCATCGATATCCAGCACCGGCTTGCTGCCCTGCCATAATGCGGATTGCTGACTGTGCGCCAAGGTATAGGCGCTGGCCTGCGCCAGATGCTGCTCACTGCCTGCTTCCAGCAACACAAACAGCTTCTGGTTAATCAGCTGGTTCACACGCTGGTTGGCATCATGCACCTGTGCACTGTACTGCCCTTTGGGTAGCAGTTTAAAAATATCGGTTTCGATATGGATGTGCTTACCCAGCCACGCCCACAGCAATACGATGGCAGTGATACTGAGTATAGTGAGCCAGGCCATGCCCAGCTTATTTTGACTAAGCCTATTTTGCCAGCTGGAAAAGCGCATATTCGGCAGTACTTAACTGGACAGGTTGATCGGTAGGGCTATTAAAACGAATGTCGGTCTGCCCGCCAGCGTTTTCGGTCATCACGATATGGCGTACGTACTGGTCACCTTCCGCCACAATATCACTAAACATTTTTTGCAGTTGCGGCTGCTTTGGAACAAGCTGGATACGCCAGCTATCACCTTGCCACTGCACGTTTTGCACGTTAAACGCCTGCTTGACTGCTGCTTCATTCCCCGACATCAATTGCAGCAACAAGGTTGCCGCCGACCCATAAGGGGAACGTGCCAGGCTTAGCTCGCTTTGCGTGCGGGCAGTTTTTTGCAGCATTTTGCTGGAAGTGACCACTAGGTCAGCCGGCACCGGCTTTTGCAAACGCCACAACACCCCTTGTTGCTTGCTAAACAGCATGCTGCCAGAAGCCTGCAAAGGCTTGCTGAGGCTGGGCAGAGTTTTTAACTGCACAAATTCGGAACGTACCAGCGGTTTGGCTGCCAGTACGGCCAGAATACGGCTGCTACTGCCCTGCTCTGCAACGCTACTGTTCGCAGCAGGTGCAGCCACTGCCGGCGCTACTGAGGCTAATGTTAACAGACCCGCTACCCACAACCTGACAAGCATTACATGGACAGGCAACAGGCTGGCAAACGGTTTTAAATGAAAGCGACTTTGCGACACAGGCATTACTCTTGAAGACACATCTGGTCTTTATAAAACGAAATAGCGCGACAGCATGTATTAAATCACATGATATTGTTTAAGCTTTTCTTGTAGCACAGGCGGTGATTCCAGACACATTTCCATATTGCTTTGCAGTACCGCCACCTGAATGGTATAGCCCTTGGTTAACCGCTTACCAGTGACCAAATCACTGACCAGGTACTCGATTTTTAAGCGGTTTTCCCATTCCGTTAAAGTGGCTTTTACCTTAATTTTTTGGCCAAAACGTACTGCACCCACATAGCGCAAATGGCTTTCAATCACCGGCCACACATAACCGGACTGCAACATTTGCATATAGTTATAATCAAACAAATCCAGCAAGGCACAGCGTGCTACTTCAAAATACTTCAGGTAGTAGCCATGCCATACCACTTGCATCATGTCCACATCATGAAAAGGCACATCAATTTCAACTTCCGCACTGATCATGCTCATTCCTAGCTCCCTAGCTGCCAGCCCCAATTCTGGTTAGCCAGCCAATTCCTGTTGCAATCCCTGATAAATACTCAGCAACTGGCCATCCTGCAACCGGGCCAGTAAATGGCGTAAATCGGCCTCCAGTGGACGGTCTTCCGCCAGAAAATCAAACGAAGCGGATACCCAGTCCAGTGTATGCTGCACCACTTCGCCATACACCAGCTCGCGCGATTCAATACCGGCACGCAATACCACGGCCTGCTTAGCAGTGATTAAGGTGGCAACCAGCACCTGCTCCAGCAGCTGTAATACCCGCAAGGCATCACGTGCGGCAATAGTGCCCATGCTCACCTTGTCCTGATTATGACACTCAGTGGAACGGGAAAACACCGAGGCAGGCATGGTGTTTTTTAGCGCCTCGGCTGTCCAGGCGGATACCGCAATCTGCAGGGCTTTAAAGCCGTGATTCAATGGCAGGCGATCGCCGGTTGCTCCGGTCAGGTTACGCGGTAAGTCATGGTTAAACTTGTCATCCACCAGCTGCGCCAGCTGACGATCCAGCAAATCGGCAATATTGGCCAGCATGTTTTTCAGGCTGTCCATGGCCTGGGCGATATGGCCGCCATAAAAGTGGCCGCCATGCAGCACCCGGCGATTGACAGGATCAATCAGCGGATTATCGTTACTGGAGTTCAATTCGTTTTCAATTAACTGACGCAACCACTGTTTGGAATCCTCAAACACGCCTATCACATGTGGCGCACAGCGTAGCGAGTAACGATCCTGCAAGCGTGGCGACTGTTTTTCGGCCAGCGTTTCGGCAGCAATATCATCCCGAATCCACGCGGCTACCTGCTGCTGCCCACGATGCGGCTTTTGTGCAAACAGCACTTCATCATAATGGTAGGGATTGCCATTCATGGCCAGAATATTCATTGAGGTAATACAGGTGGCTACCCGGCTGGACTGTTCGGCACGCTGAAAGGCAATACAGGCCAGCGCCGTCATCACCGCGGTACCATTCATAATTGCCAGGCCTTCCTTGGGGCGTAAGGTCAGTGGCTGTACATTCAGTTGCTCATAGACACGCGCTACTTCTACCCGCTGTCCCTGCCAGTACACCTCACGCTCACCTGCCAGCACCGCAGCCACATAAGACAATGGTGTAAGGTCACCACTGGCACCTACCGAGCCTTCTTCGGGAATCACCGGCACAATGTCTTCATTTAGCAGCCAGACCAGACGCTCCAGCAACAACGGGGAAACCCCGGAAAAACCACGCGCCAATGAACATAAACGCACTGCCAGTACCGCGCGTGCTGCTACCCTGTCCAGCACATTGCCCAAACCACAGCCGTGAAAACGGAACAAATGCTGCGGTAACTCGGCTACCAGTTCCCGGGGAATCGCCACCGTACAGGAGTCTCCATAACCGGTGGTAACGCCATATATCACCCCGTCATCGCGTAACAGCTCATCCAGAAAATCTGCACCCTGCTGAATCATGTCGCGCCAGGCCGCATCTTGCGGTAAAGCGGCGCGCGCCTGCCCCTGCGCAACTGCCAGTACCTGTTCAAT
>JASLIR010000212.1 GCA_030152125.1 Alkanindiges sp. | reverse complement strand
TAAATCTGCTGTTAAAAAGGCAGAGCCACCGGAAGATGCCAGTAGCCAGGGCGACTGGGCTGGCGAGTAAAGTAAAACAGCCTGTCGGGATTAACCTGACAGGCTGTTAGCAAATAAAAAAGCTGTTTTTCGCTTAATCGTAAATGCTATCGCTGCTTAAACCGCATTTACCACGCCATTTACACTATCTACCTTCTCAGCAACCACATAACGGTTACGTCCTGTGGCTTTTGCCATGTATAGTGCATGGTCTGCACTGGCCACAAAATCGGACATCTGGTCATTTAATTGCGGCGTTAATGTAGCAATACCAATACTTAAGGTAACCGCTTGCGACACCGGACTGGTTGGATGTGCAATATCCAGCCCTTCGATTAAACTCAGCAACCGTTCGGCCTGCATCAGCGCTTGCGCCTCATCGGTCATGGCAAAAATCAGGAAAAACTCTTCCCCACCATAACGCGCGGCCAAGTCACCACTGCGGGCTGCTACGCTGGCAATCGTATCGGCAATCTTTTTCAGGCAATAATCACCGGCTAAATGCCCCAGGGAATCATTGTAAGCCTTAAAATAATCGATATCTATCATCATCACCGTGAGCGGATTTTCATGCCGCATGGCACGGTTCCACTCCTTGCGCAGCATTTCATCCAGATAGCGCCGGTTAGCCAAACCAGTTAAGGCATCCTGCCGCGATAAGACCTCTAGCTGCTGTGCCTGTACTACCATTTCCAGCCGGGTAATTTCAATCAAACAGCTTTGCAGGTAGTTTTCCCGGTGCTGGCGATCTGTCACATACACCAGGCACATGCCCAGAAAGCTGCTAAAGGTATAGGTACGGTTTAATAATGCCCATTCAACCGGGCTGTCCAGATAGGTACTGACTAACAAACCCAGCGCCCCCCCGGTCCAGCCCGCCAGCACAGCCACATAAAAGCGCATGCCCACAAAGCCATAAATAATCACTACGGCATACATCATGGCGGCATGGTACAAAATACTGCTTTGCCCCTGGGCCAGCACACTGGTCATAACAAAGGTAATTGCTACTGCAAGGGTGGAGCCGAAACAGGTGTACCAGTCAAAATACTGGTTTAAAGCATCGAACCAGGAAAATATCCAGGCTACAAAGATAATTACGCCCACCCAGCCATACAGCATAATCCAGTCCCGCACTTCAGAAGGCGGCAAAAACTGGTAAATACCGAAAGACAGGAAAAAATAAAGGATCAGAATGATCGGCCCACGATAGCGAAACTCTCTTGCCGCTTCATTTTGATACTGTAAGCGATAATTTTGCTCTAGTTTTTTAGGAAACCAGACATAATTCAGGTCATTATGAATGAGTCTGGATATCTTTTCACGGCCCAATAAATTGGAACCTTCTAGTTTCATCTCGCCTTCCTTGTGATACTAAAACATCACGCGTCTATCTATCTATCCCTGGCCATGTCATCCTGACAAATGGGCGCATGTTGTCTTTACCTAAAAACGCTTCTATTACTTTTTATATGCTTAAATTATCATATCGTGTAATCACGTAATAATAAAGATGATTACTAATATGTAGCAAATTGAAACAAAAATGCAGTTTTTGTAGCTGATCTAGACGTTAAGATATTAATGGGGTATTCTGCGAAATGAATTATCAGGATGATAGAAAATGAGCGCTGACGCTAATATGGTACAACAAAAAAAAACGTATTCCACACAACTTGAAATCACTCCTGCTACTGAGTGGTCGGAAGCGTTTTGGAGTCGACTGGTTCCCGCTAAAGACCGTGTTAGCAATCACCCTTTTTTTGTAGATATGGCTGCAGGTACGCTGCATATCAAAACCTTCCGCCACGCCCTGTTAAACTTCTATCCACTGGTTGCACACTTTCCCTCTTACATGGCAATGAGCCTTGCCAAATCCACCGCTTTTCAGTTGCCTGGTGTGGTTGAAGCGCGTAACTGGCTTATTCAGAACATCAAAGTGGAAGAGCGCCATCTGTTCTGGTACCGTGACTGGGCCGTAGGTTTGGGCCTTACCGTGGAACAGCTTGACCTGGTTACCCCACCTGCTGCCATGAATGCAGTCAATCACTACTTATGGAATATCAACTATCGCGGTAGCCTGGTAGAAGGGATTGCCGCTACTAACCTGGCCATTGAATGGGCCACTGGTGACTGGACGATTCAGGTTTATAAAGGCATTGAATCCTATGCCAGCCAGCCTGGGGTTAATATCAATGCAAAAACAGTAGCCTGGTTAAGGGCGCATGCACATTATGATGATTTGCATCCCTATGAAGCCATGGAGCTGATTAAACGCTTATGTGGTGATGATCCTGTAATGCAGGAAAAGGCATTTCAGGCCGCAGAACAGGGCTTGGCTTATTATGAACTGGCGCTGGATGATTGCTATAAGGTACAGCAGCAAATCAATAATAAAGCCAGCAATAATACAGCACTCGCCTAAGTTTTTTTAAATAGCTGATTTTTTGATAAAGGCATCATTTTAAAATGATGCCTTTTTATATGGCTTTCTTTTTATATAGCTTTTTATAGCGGGCTATTCTATTAAAAACAGCCTATCACGGCCTAATTGTCCAGTTTATCCAGACTATTGCTGCGCAGGCTGATTTTGCCCCTCACGACATCTGTCAGCATACGCCAGTCAGACACAAAACTATAAAATGGCTGCTTAAAACTGGCAGGCTTGTTCTTTTCAAAAAAGAAATGTCCTGTCCATGCACAGGCATAACCCGCCACTAATCCATAAGCCAGATAACGCTTTTTACCAGTCCGAATGCTGCGGTATATTCCATATAAACCTGCGCTAGAACCCAGCACATGCAGGCGCCGGCTCATGATATTCTGGTGCTCGGACAAATAAAATTTATAGAAATCGCCGTAGTGTTTAATTGGCAGTGCTGGCGTCTGCTTCACTTGCAAAGCTTGCATTTTTAACTCCATGTTGCGTACTTTGTACAACTCACTATAACAAAAATTACCGGCATCTGCTTGATGCCATATCAGCTCATTCCGTCGCTTTTGTAAGGCAGGCTGTCCATTGCAGCCTGATAATAAGCCTCAATATGCGCCCCTTCCTCTCGACAGTAGTCTTTAACGGCCTGCCTGAAGGGTGTTAAGGCCAGCCAGTGGGCAGAATAGGTATACACCGGTGCAAAACCACGAATCAGTTTGTG
>JASLIR010000138.1 GCA_030152125.1 Alkanindiges sp. | reverse complement strand
GCAAGCCATCTTTTAAAACCGCTTATGTGGAGTATGTGACGACCAGCCAGCTATACCGGGGGCAGGGACTGGCAGCCGGCCTGCTACGCAACCTGTTACAGCAGTTGCCCGCACAGGGTTATACGCTGGCGGCACTGGCTGCTGAGGACAGTGGCTTTTATGCCCAGCTGGGCTGGCAGACATGGCAGGGGCAGCTACAGATACGTGATCAGGTGCAACTGCTGGCTACCCCGCAGGATGAAATTATGTTGTATCCCTTAAACGCCTATTGCCAGCAGCAGATACAGCAGGCGGGTGCCAGCAGTGTGATGACTACTGACTGGCGTGAGGGGGAGTTATGGTGATGGCGATTATTTGGAGTGGTCAGACCTGATTCAGATTGATCGCCAGTATCGGGGTGCCATGTAGCGCTTCTAATTTGGCTCTTAAATCTTCAACCAGCTGTTGTATAAGGGCAGGATCAAGATCGTGACCGGCAATCATCTGGATATGATTAAATTCTTCAACATATAAGATGTGGCTACCAGCTACCTGAATATAGTGCTCATTATATTTAGTCGTCTTGGCTGCATCAGCATGCCCGGACTGATGCGGGTAATCGGGTTGATAACGCCTTTGGTAAATATCTGTAGAAAGGGATAAAGCCCAGCCTGTCGATCAGGTCACTTTCGGCTTCTGGAACTGCATCTTTGTTAGATTGGCGATTCCAGATTAGGCGAGACAGATAAAACAGGCACAGGTTTTTTTGATCCTGACGATATAAATACCAGTGATGATATTGCGGCTGCTCCGGTTTGGACCAGTGCCAGTTTTGGGTATTGAGCTGCCAGCGGTACAGGTTGCGGATAAGCAATGGATAATCGAATCCCGGTACTACTAACAGTACATGACCTGCGCTTACTTCCAGAACATCATTGCCAACCCACCTGGCTTCATGCTGGCTTAAGCAGGCCGGCGCAGTTCCGCTTGCCGTGACCAGTTTGACCTGCATGGACCACACATCGAAACGTGCTATCTGGGTACTACCTAAATCGCGATGCTCAGGATGCCCCATACAGCCCACCAGAATAATATATTGCTCTTTGGCATCCAGACTGGCTGTATGAAAGTCGGTGGGTGGAAAGTCCTGTTCAGGGTACTGAAACAGCTCGGTGGACTGGTCCGGGTAGATAATGACTGCATCGTTGTAGATACGGAAATCGGGGTCATAGAAGTCTTCGTGTTCGCCGCCAATATAAATTTGCGTACCATCCGCCAGTGTGGTGCAGCTTTGTCCCATACGGTTAAAACACCATACAGGCTGTTCGGGGTCACTATTCAAATGCTGGTTGATGAGTTTGCGGATACTGCTGCCATATAGCCGGCTTTGAATTAGCCAGTGGTAAACAGGATGCTGGCAGAGGGAAGGGTTGTGTGTGGCCTGAATGGGCGAAAGTACAATTGATAGTTGTTGTGGTGCTATATTCGCGGGTAGCGAAAGGTTTTTCATGATGCAGGGCCAATATGCCCGTGGAGTAGCGTCGTGATATTGCGACGGCTTATCATAGCGCCTGTGTATGCCTGCTACAATAATAATCCAATTTTCAATCATATATAAAGTTTCACCTGCACATAAAGAAAAAGGGCTTGCATTGCGGATTTATTATGCATATCATGATTGAGTAATCACTCAATATAGATTTTGGTAGTTTAGATGGCACGGGCAAAAAGCGAGGATAAACGGCAGGCTTTATTAGAGGCTGCCGTTGACATTATTGCATCGCAAGGCCTGGCCGCCACTACGTCCAAAATTGCCCGGCAGGCCGGGGTGGCAGAAGGCACCTTGTTCACTTATTTTAAGAACAAGGATGAGCTGTATAACCAGCTGTACCTGAGTTTAAAGGCCGAGTTGTATCAGGCCATGATGCCGGCGTACCCGGCACATGATGACCTGAAAGCACAGGTGCAGTATGTGTGGAACGCCTACACCCAATGGGGGGTAGATGCGGTTAAAAAGCGCAAGGTGATGAAATTGCTGATGATGTCGCCACACATTAGCGAGCAGACCAAGGCACAGGGTGCGGAAATGTTTGGCCAGCTTAATCACTTGCTGCAACGCATGGATGAGGATGGTGTGTTGTATGAGTGTCCGTGCGAGTTTATTCCGGCCTTTATGAATGCGGTAGCGGAAATGACCATGGATTTGATGTCGCAGCACCCCAAGCAGGCGTTGCACTATGCCACAGCGGGTTTTAATGCCTTCTGGCGTGGTATTTGTAAAAAGGATTAATCCTCTAAGTCAGTGTAATGAGTACAGCATGTTTTAAGCACTGCTCATTGCCATATGTAATGTGTATAGGTAGTTGTAAATGTAGGTAGAAAGCGGTCAGTGATGGCTTTTTTATGGAAGTATAAATGAGTGAGTAATCACTCATATGTAAATGATGTTTTAATATCTTAATCAAATGAATAGTGGAGCAAAATCATGTCGCAAAACTGGACTGTAAACGATATCCCTGCACAGGCAGGCCGTCATGTACTGATTACCGGTGCCACCAGTGGCCTGGGTTATGAAACCGCACTGGCGCTGGCTGCAGCAGGGGCAAAGCTGACCCTGACCGGGCGCAATGTTAGCAAAGGCCAGGAAGTAGTGGCAGAAATTCAGGCGCGTTATAAGCAGGCCGATGTTGAATTTATCCCGCTGGATTTATCCAGCCTGGCCAAGGTGGCTGCCTTTGCTGAACAGTTTAAGCAGCAGTATCCGTCGCTGGATGTATTAATCAACAATGCCGGGGTGATGGCGCCGCCCAGCCGTTATGAAACGGAAGATGGCTTTGAACTGCAGTTTGGTAGTAACTACCTGGGGCATTTTGCCCTGACTGCCCACTTGCTGCCTTTATTACGCAACGGCAACCAGCCGCGGGTGGTGAATTTAAGTAGTCTGGCGCACAAGAACTTTGCAGCTATTCACTTTGATGATTTGAACTGGCAGAAAAAATACCACTCGTGGCCATCCTATGCGCAGTCCAAACTGGCCATGCTGATGTTTGCCTTTGAACTGCAGCGCCAGAGTGATGCGCAGGGTTGGGGCATCCTGAGCGTGGCTTCGCACCCCGGTTTTGCCCGTACTGGTTTGCAGGCTACCGGCCCGGGTTTGGGTGGTAAAACCAGCCTGTTTGGCAAGTTAACTAAGGCTATTGAGCCATTTACCTCGCAAACCGCAGCAGAAGGTGCCTTGCCAAGCCTGTTTGCAGCCACATCGCCCGATGCACAACCTAGCGGTTATTATGGCCCACAAGGCTTTTCTGAATTAACTGGTGCGGTGGGCAAGGCAAAAGTATCCAGACGGGCACAGGATAAGGCGGTTGCTGCAAAGCTATGGCAGGTGTCGGCCGAACTGACCAAAGTAAACTGGGAGTAAGCAGGCTGTGAATATCCTGATTTTTGGTGCTACCGGTATGGTGGGGCAGGGTGTGCTGCGCGAGTGCCTGCAGGCGGAAGATGTTAAGGCGGTCACAGTGATCGGGCGTAGCAGCACTGATGTACAGCATGCCAAGCTGACTGAAGTCATTCATGCTGATTTGTACGATTACCGGCGTATCGAAGCGCAGTTGCAGGGCTTTGAT
>JASLIR010000127.1 GCA_030152125.1 Alkanindiges sp. | reverse complement strand
ATAAAAGACAATATATAAATGCTATATAGCATCAATTGAAAAATAACAGGTTTAACTAAAGAGGTTTGATTTACATCAGATGAGGTACTGCATGAATTATTTTTATATTTAACTTCAATGATATACAACATTAAGCTTTATCATTGAAAGAAAAATGGCGCGCCCAGAGAGATTCGAACTCCCGACCCCCAAGTTCGTAGCCTGGTGCTCTATCCAGCTGAGCTATGGGCGCGTCGTTTTGTGTGGCGCATTCTACAGTGCAGTTTGCGCTCCGTCAACCTTTTTCTGAAACTTTTTTTAACAATTTCCTTTAAAAAGGAGTTGTTAAAACAGAACAAAAAATGGCGGTGAGGGCGGGATTCGAACCCGCGATACAGTTGCCCGTATGCATCCTTAGCAGGGATGTGGTTTCAGCCACTCACCCACCTCACCGGAGGCGCCATATTACAAAAAGCGCTGTACAACAGCAAGGGCCTATTGATCAATAATCACCCTTACTCACCACTTTTTTGATGTTTATGGGCATTTTTTGATTTAAAAACAGGTTAAGCCGGTTAACCCGTTTAAAAAACCAACTTATTTATGCTGGGTATCTTTATTGACTTCATCTAATAAGGCATCAGGGTTTTCAACCTTAACATCTTTATTTAAACGCTCAATGTATAAATCATTTTCAGACTTAACACCATTTTCTGGTGCTGCAGTAGCAGATGCCGCAGTTTCCACCGGAGCGGCTGCTTCATCTTTTTTCTTGTTACACGCCGACAGACCACCAGCCAGCAATACAGATAAAATTGTCGAGCAAACTATGCGCTGATTGATCATGTATGAAATCCTCCATGCAGCAACTAGATTATTGATGTTATGACGAGGAACGCCCTCGAATTTTCGCTTTGCACAGGCCTTAGCAAAAGCCCATGAGCCTGAATAGTAGCGTGGATTTATCTAAATGCGTCACTTTTTTAACAAAAAAAGTAAATTATTAAGGCACATAAACCTGGATATATTTGATTTATAAAAACTAAAACTTAACAGAACAAGTATAAAGGCGGCTCGCTTTTTATTATTTTCAGCTCAACAAGCAGTATTACAACGTCATATCCAGCCAAGCCACACAATTGCCCTGGCCCTGGCAATCATATGGCCCATTTATAAACTGGCTGGATCAGCAGGATCGCTATTCTTTATCGTGATTATGCTTACCACCAATTTTTGGCACAATCTGTTCAATATTCTCGCGCAAGTTATCACGCAAGGCACGGCCAAGATCCGTCAGGCTGGGCTTGTCATTTGGCAGGCCAATATCCAGCTCATTACCCAAACTGGCCTCCAGTGTTGCAATACGCTGCTTTAACTCCAGCGGCATCGCTACCTTTTCAAAGGTCTTGGCATCCACCATCACCACAATCGCCTCGCCAGTAGCCACCATCTGCGCTTGCTGGCTGCTATGAATCACATACACCATCCTGAACCCGGAGTTACGCACTTCAACCACCCGTGCACCAATTTTCAGGGTATCCGGATAATACACAGGGCGATAATAACGGCAACTGTTGGAAGAAATCACACTCACCAGGCCATGGCTAAAGGCATCCACCTTGGTCAGGTATTCAATTCGGGCACTTTCAAAGTAACGGTAGTACAGCACATTATTAACATGCCCAAATGCATCCATATCCCCCCAGGCTACCGTTTGGTGATAGACAACCGGACATTCTTTAATTGAATTCATCGTTGGTAATTCCCAGCTCGCTGTGCGTCAGATAAAGGTATACTGCGATAGTTTAACGCGGTAAAGCCTGATGTAACATGGACAAATCTGCCAATAATTCAGGTTGATCCGCCAGAGCGCGTAATAAGCGCAGGTAGGCAAACTCGGTATCATGCTGCCATACCTGTAAGATAGCATCTGCCTCTTGCGGATGATGCTCAGCCTGATAAATATAATAGGAAGCCAAGGCTAGCGAAGGTTGGGCGGGATAACGCTGCAACAGGTCATTCACATGCTGCTTGGCAAACTCGCTGGGAAAACCATCGCGCTCAAGCTGCGCTCCCAGCCAGTACTTAAAAACATAGGGGTCAAACTGGATTTTCTGTAACTGGTCAACCAGCTGTTGCCGCATGGCCAGCGTTTCCGGCATTAACCTGAGCAGCGCCCACCATGCCTTGCCTTTTTCAAGGTCTGGCTGCTGGTTAAACTGCGGGACATCCTGCTGGTAAATATCTATCACCGCCTGCTGTTGCGCCTGATCCGCCTGCAAAAATGCGCCTTGCAGCGCTTTTAGCCATGCGACTTGCTGCAACACATCAAACTTGAAGTACTGACCGGTATCCACCAGCAACCAGGGCGATTGGCGGGCAAGCTCCAGCCATAAATCATTTAAACACTGCTGGTAACTGGGCGCCAGTGACTCAATAAAAGCCGATGCAGGCTGTTGCTCCAGGCGGGTTAAATAAACCACGGCTTCTGCAAAGCGCTTTTCATCCAGCAATAAGCGGATTTCCTCAATACAGGCCAGTTCCCGCGCATTGGGGGAAGCCTGGGCCAGCAGTTGACGTGCCTGCTCGTACTGCCCTGCTTCCCGCGCCTGTTTGGCCTTAATCACCGGATTAAGCAAGGCGGAATGACTGAATATGTAATTAATATGTTGTGGATCAAGCTGCTTGACACTGGCAGGCTGTACCCTGAGCAATGACAGGTAGCCTAACTGCTCAAACCAGCGTAACTGCTTTAAATGGGAAATATGCTGGGAGTTTGCCTGCTTCAGGTTACGCTGGCGGCGTCTGGCCCAGGCCACAATCACCAGTAACAGCAAGGTGAGAATCACAGGAAAAATCAGTAAAAAAACCGCACTGGTCTGTACATACCAGCCCAGCCACATCACCTGCACATAACCGGCGCCAAATGATGCACCCAAGCCCAGCAAAAATAACGTATAGCCCAGCGCAATAATGATGGAAGACAGCAGGGTAAACCTCATGATACACCCTTCTCGCGGCTGAGCAGCGCCAGGGCGGATAACTGATCGGCAGTGGGTAAGCGCTGCTGCTGCAGGCCCAAAAGGCTGTTACGGATTGATTTAGTCTGTTTATCCGCTAAAGGCGCCAGGGTATCCAGCATATCCTGTATATAGGTATTAAAGCTGAGCTGGTCATTTTCCACCACTGCCCTGCGCGCCAAACTGGCCAGCAAGCTGCTTTGCCTGTATACAAAATTGCGGTCTAAAGCCAGCTGCTGGGTTTCCGGGGCTATTTTCTGTACTACCAATATCCCGCTAAACCATGACTTTAGCGTTGAGTCCTGGGCATCTCCTGGATTTTTTTTAGCCGTCAGTTTTATTTTGCCATTCTGGGCCAGTTGTTGCTGAATGGACGACAGCGCACTGCCAATGCTTAACTGGATCTGCCGGTAGCGCTGCATATCCTGCCGGATTTGCTGCTGGTCATTTTTAATCGCCTGCAGCAGGGCCAGGTTTAATGGGTCAGACTTGCTGTCACCAGCCTGCATAATATATTGCTGGGTTTGCTGTAATAACCACAGCGCACTGTCAAACCGTGCCTGCAGGGTTGCATCCTGAGCCAGCTGTAAATTGGCATGCAGCCATTGCAGCTTTAGTTGCCGGGCTTCCCTCAATTGCGCGTCCAGCTGTACCTGCTGCGCCGCATTTATTGCAGGCACTGCAGCGTTACTGTTAGCAGCACTACCAGGGACCACGGCTCCATTTTGCTGGCGTGATACCGCTGCCAGATGGTCATTTAACTCGCTAAGCTGCTGGTGGCCAAGCTGCACATCTTTTTGCAACTGGATTAACTCGGCACGCTGTTGTGCATGCAACCAGTACACCAATACGGCCAGACTAACCCCCAGAACAAGCAACAACAGCACAGCTATTTTCTGCTTCATTCCAAACACCCTGCAATGGCAGCTTTAATACGCAAAAATGACTCCTTGACTGAACATGGGTGCTTTTTCAGCCACCCTGTCATATTTTCCCCTGCTTTCAGCATAAAGAAGCCCTTGATGCACCACAATATGACAGTTACGTCTGCTCACACTTTTACAGCTTAGCCAGTGCCGACAGGATAGAATCTGGGCGCAGGCTATCCAGCTTAACAACCCGTACTGTCGTAGGCCACTGCGCAATATCCTTGCAAATACAGTCATAAATGCGCTGGCCAAGCACTAAAATAACAGGGATATTTAAAAGCTTAGCTTGTGCATGCTGGCCAAGCTGTTGCCAGTAGCGCCAGGACTCGCCACTGCTTATTAACAGTACATCTGGCGGCTGTTGCTGCAATTGCCGATACTGCTGCTCCGCCGCGGCAGGCATACCGCGGCGATAAAGCACAACATTGTGTACGCTATGACCCTGCTCATCCAGTTGGCGCAACATCAGCTCACGCCCGCCTATCCCGCGCCATACCATGATGTGCTGTGGCACGTGTGCATCCAGTACCCCTTCCAGCGCCAGAATGCCTTCGCTGGTTTCAATGTCCGGGGTTAGCGGTTGTAAACCGGCATCCATCAGCACTTGTGCCGTGCCACGCCCGACCGCAATCCACTGCAGGGCAAACCGGATAGGCTGCAAGCCCAGTTGCTGCAGATAATCCAGCCCCAGTTGTGCTGCCGTAGGGCTCACCACAATCACCGCCTGCACCCCAACAATTGCTGCCAGCTGCGTACTCAAGGTTTCTGTCAGAGGCAGTGCATCCAGTTGCAGCAATGGCAACTCCGTTACCTGATAACCTGCCTGACGCAAAGCCAGTGTCAGGTCAGGCGCCCGGTCTGCCGGGCGGGTGTTCAGTACATGCAGCATCACTTGCTACTCATTGGGCGGCACTCAAAGCAAGGCTGCCAGCAGGCGGTCGGCACCTTGTGCCAGCAGCTCTTCAGCCAGTTGCCGGCCCAGCAGCTCAGCATCAGCGGCAGCCCCGCTAATCTCAGCCTTTAACAACTCCTGACCATCCACACTACCCACACGGCCCTGCAGCTTAATCGTATCCTGCTGCAATACAGCAAAACCAGCTATAGGCACCTGACAGCCGCCCTGCAAACGGTGGTTAAAAGCCCGTTCGGCACGCACACAAATCTCTGTCACCCGATCGGACAATGGCTGAATCAAAGATAATACCTGCTGATCCCCTTCCCGGCACTCCAGCCCCAGCGCGCCCTGGCCCACCGCTGGCAAGCTCAGGCTGGTAGCCAGTGTTTCACGAATGCGATCCTGTAAGCCCAGGCGCTTTAAACCAGCGGCAGCCAGAATAATGGCATCGTATTGACCCGCATCCAGTTTAGACAAGCGGGTTCCCACATTACCGCGCAAATCAATAATCCTTAAGTCCGGGCGGTAAGCCTGAATCTGGCATTTACGGCGTAAACTGGAAGTGCCCAATATAGCCCCTTGCGGCAAATCATCCAGACTGGCATAGGTATTGGATACAAAGGCATCCGCCGGGTCTTCGCGCTGGCAAATCACGGCCAGGCTTAAACCCTCCGGCAGTTCCATCGGCACATCCTTCATGGAGTGCACTGCCAAATCGGCACGGCCATCCAGCAAGGCGTTTTCCAGTTCTTTCACAAACAGCCCTTTACCACCAATCTTGGCTAATGGGGTATCCAGAATCTTGTCACCCTGGGTTACAAAGGTCACCAGTTCCACCTCTAAACCAGGGTGCAACTGCTGCAATTGCGCCTTGATGTACTCGGCCTGCCACAACGCCAAAGGACTTTGCCGGGTCGCAATTTTTAAGCTTTGCATGAAATATTGCCTATAGTGCTAAAAGAGATGAAATTAAAAACCTGCCAAGCATGCCAAAAATGCCGCGCGGTCTCAAGCAAGCGTGCGGGAATTACCAACAAGCACACAACACTGGCAATAAAAAACCAGATGGCTCCATTTGCATCACCTGCATAGAATCATCTGGTTCTTATATAAAAATGCTGCATAGGCAGATGCTATCTGCCCATGCATTACATACGGCATCAAATATGGTGAATCTTTTCCCGCAACTGCGGCAAGTGACGGCGGCTCACCGCCAGGCGCTCGTTAATACCACGGCAACGTACCTGATACTGGCCGGTGCCAATAAATTCGATACCTTCCAGATAAGGAATGGCCAGTAGCGCGTTACGGTGGATACGGATAAAACGGTCAGCAAACTCGTTTTCAAGATCCTTCAGGGTTTCATCAATCAGCACCTGCCCACCAGCATGGCGTACCGTGACATACTTCTGGTCAGCCAGAAAATAATAGATATTTTCAATCGGAATCAGCTCCACCCCACGGTGGGTACGTGCAGCAATATTTTTACGGGCCGGCTTGATCTGAACACTGCTACCCCCTTCAACCTGGGTTTGCAGCGATTTCATCTGCGCAGTATTTAACTTGCCTGCACGCAACAGGGCAGCGTCTAAATCTGCCTGATTAACCGGTTTTAGCAAATAACCGATGGCGTGGGTTTTAAATGCATCAATGGCATGCTGGTCAAATGCCGTCACAAAAATAACAGCGGGTGGCACATCCATGGTCAATAATGCCTGTGCGCACTGGATACCGTTCATTTCCGGCATCCTTATATCCAGCAACAAAACATCCGGATGATGGATACGAACCTTTTCAATAGCATCCACGCCATTTTCTGCCTGCGCAACTACATTGTGTCCGGCGGCTCTCACCATACGACACAAACGTTCACGCGCTAACGGTTCGTCATCACAAACCAAAATATTCATGCATTCCTCCTTGTGCTGCCGATAGCCTGCCAGAAGCAAGCTATCTTTTTTTATTGTGCCACATATGGATATTTCAAATATGTGGTAAATAATCCCTCTGCTTGAAAAGTTCTTAGGCGTGCTGTCTTGCCATAGTACGCCTCCAGGCGCTCCTGAATATTTTCAAGGGCCATTCCATTGCCAGTTCTGCCTACAGTTTTACCAGCTTGGTACGGATTTGTCACCACAATTGTCACTTCCTGTAGCTTAACATCGACCAATACACTAATTTTACTGGTTTTGCTAAATGTTTCAACACCATGATAAATTGCATTTTCCAGCAGTGGCTGCAAGGTCAATGAAGGAATATTGGCGTCATATAACAGGTCTTCATCCGGCAGATGCCACTCTACCTGCAGGCGGTCGCCCAGGCGGATTTTTTCAATGTCCAGATAGCTTTTACACACGGTAATTTCATCCAGCAGGGACACTTCCCCACTGCTGTTTAAACTGGCACGAAACAGCCGTGACAGGTTTTCCACCATCTGCTCGGCTTTCTCCGGGTCAATTGAAATCAGGCTCAGTACGCTGTTCATGGTATTAAACAGGAAATGCGGGCGGATACGCGCCTGCAAGGCCTGCACCCGGGATTGCAACTCGGCACGGTGGCGGCGGATGCGCTGCTCGCGCTCATACAGGTAACGCATGATCAGCAAGCCAAGGCAAGCACTCAACACCAGGTTATACAATAGCTCGTTATGCCAGTGCCGCTGCTCGTCCAGTAAGTAAATCAGGCCCATATTGCATGCTACGGTTGCCAGAAAAACAATCAGCTCCAGCAGTAAAAGGCTCCACATCAACGCATGCGGGCGTGGCAAGGCACGCAAACGCGGGCGAAACAGATCCGACAACCAGGCAAAACTCACCGTCACCCAGTTCATAAAGAACACGTATTGCGCCAGCAGGCTCCAGCTCAGGTTGTCCAGGTTGTGCGAGGAAATCAGTGACATGATCACCGCCAGCATATTGGTGGTAATCAGTAGTTCCAGCAGGGTACGGTTTTCAGAAAAATTGGGCAGAAAAAAAGCATCACCCGGATTCGTCTGCTTCAGGGCTGAACTTTCCGCCAGATTTGCTATACTTGACTTTATTTTGCCGAAACCAAATGACCACACCATCCACATCCCCCGATCAACATGCTGCAACCCCTGACCAACCTGTCGCTTCCAATATGTGGGGTGGTCGTTTTAGTGAAGCCACAGATGCCTTTGTGGCCGAATTTACCGCCTCTGTCCAGTTCGACCAGCGTCTGTACAGACAGGATATTGCCGGTTCCATTGCACATGCTACCATGCTGGCCAAAGTAGGCGTACTGACTGATGCCGAACGCGATGACATTATTCAGGGCTTAAGCGCCATTAAGGCCGACATTGAAGCCGGACGTTTTGAGTGGCGCATTGACCTTGAAGACGTGCACATGAATATTGAAGCACGCCTGACTGACCGCATTGGCATTACAGGTAAAAAGCTTCATACAGGCCGTAGCCGTAACGATCAAGTAGCAACAGACATACGTCTGTATCTACGGGATGAAATTGATGCGCTACTGGCTTTATTAAAGCGCCTGCAAAGCGGCATCCTGAGCCTGGCCGCCCAGCATAGCGACACCATTATGCCTGGGTTTACCCATTTGCAAACCGCACAGCCTGTTACTTTTGGTCACCACCTGCTGGCCTGGTTTGAAATGCTGCTGCGTGACTCCGAGCGCCTGATTGACTGCCGCAAGCGGGTTAACCGCCTGCCGCTGGGTTCTGCTGCACTTGCTGGCACCACCTACCCGATTGACCGCGCTTACACTGCACAGCTATTAGGCTTTGAAGCTGTGAGCGAAAACTCACTGGATGCCGTGTCCGACCGCGACTTTGCCATTGAATTCAGTGCTGCTGCCTCGCTGATCATGATGCATTTATCACGCATGAGTGAAGAACTGATTCTGTGGACTTCCGCCCAGTTTCGCTTTGTGCAGATCCCTGACCGCTTTTGTACCGGCTCCTCCATCATGCCGCAAAAGAAAAACCCGGATGTGCCGGAACTGGTGCGTGGTAAATCCGGCCGTGTGTTTGGCGACCTGGTTAGCCTGTTGACCCTGATGAAGGGCCAGCCGCTGGCTTACAACAAGGACAACCAGGAAGATAAAGAACCGCTGTTTGATGCGATTGATACGGTACGTGGTTCCCTGCTGGCCTTTGCCGACATGGTTCCTGCCCTGCAACCGAATAAAAAAGAAATGCGCGAAGCCGCCTTGCGTGGTTTTTCTACCGCGACCGATTTGGCCGACTATCTGGTGAAAAAAGGCGTGGCTTTCCGTGATGCGCACGAGATTGTGGGCAAAGCCGTTGCACTGGGTGTAAAGGAAGAAAAAGACCTGTCCGAACTGTCACTGCAACAATTACAACAGTTCTCTGGCCTGATCAGCGATGATGTATTTGCCGTGCTGACACTGGAAGGCTCTGTGGCGGCGCGCAACCACATTGGTGGTACTGCACCACAACAGGTAAAAGCAGCAGTTGAACGTGCGCAAGCCCGCGTACAGCAACTTGGCGTTTAATACAGGACTCGCACTATGACACGCAGCGTATTTTGCCGTAAATACCAGCAGGACATGGAAGGGCTGGAATTTCTGCCCTTTCCCGGCCCTAAAGGACAGGAAGTTTTTGATAATGTATCAAAACAGGCCTGGCAGGAATGGTTAAAGCACCAGACCCTGCTGATTAATGAAAAGCGCTTGAATGCGTTTGAACCTTCGGCACGCGCTTTTCTGGAAGAGCAACGGGAAAACTTCCTGAATAACCGTAATGTGGAAAAAGCTGAGGGGTGGAAGCCTGAAGCGTGATCAGCGAAGCACTGCTTCGCCACGCTGCAAGACGAGAAACTATGTTTCGAGTAAAATAAAAATCGATTAATTATCGATTTTATTGCGCAAGGCTCGAGTGCAACGTCGAGCGTCCGATATAGGCCACAAGCTAAAAGTCCCTCTCCCAAAGAGAGGGAATCTCCTTCTCTCTGTGGGAGAGGGCTGGGGTAGAAAATTGCTCCGTAAAAAAAAGCGACTTCACGTCGCTTTTTTAACATCTATTCCCTGTACCGGGCATTTATTCAGGTTTTTTAGGTGCTGGCGCTGCCTTGTCTGCATTAATACGCTTTTCAATGCTTTCATAGCTGGTGTGACGTACATCAAAGCCCTTGGCCACATAAATCACCTGCTCGGCAATATTACGTGCGTGGTCACCAATACGTTCCAGCGAACGCAATACCCACATTACATTAATCACCCGGCTGATATGGCGCGGGTCTTCCATCATGTAGGTCATCAGGGTACGTGTAGCAGACTGGTATTCACGGTCAATATCGGCATCTGCCTGCATCACGCGCAAGGCCTGCTCGGCATCCAGGCGCGCAAAGGCGTCCAGCGCCTCGTGAATCATCAAACGAATCTGGTTCCCAATATGACGGGTTTCCATATAACCACGTGGCGACTCGCCTTCTTCACACAATGCCTGTGCGATGCGGGCAATTTTTACCGCCTCGTCACCCATACGCTCCAGGTCAGTATTGGCCTTGCTGATGGCAATCACCATGCGCAAATCACTGGCGGCTGGCTGGCGGCGCGCAAGGATCAGGGTTAAAGCCTCATCAATCTGGGTTTCCATGCGGTTTACCGCCTGGTCATCAAACTGTACTTTCAGCGCCAATGCTGCATCCGTATCCAGCAATGCATGAATCGCGCTCGTCACCTGTTGCTCAACCAGACCACCCATACTCATAAACTGAGTATTTACATCCTGAAGATTTTCATTAAATTGCGATGAAATATGATGACTAAATACGGAACTGTTTGGGGGGGTCATGATCTTGCTCTAAATTTTTTGAATAAATTAAAACCGAAAGATATGAAACTATGATGACAAGCGGCCTTGTACGGCACATCGCCATCGCTGTTAAGTCATACGCCCGGTGATATAAGCCTCGGTTTGCTGACTGCGCGGATTGGTAAATATACGATTGGTCAGCTCATACTCAAACAGCTGGCCTTCATGCATATAAGCAGTATAGTCCGAAATGCGCGCCGCCTGCTGCATATTATGCGTCACCATCAAAATGGTGGTTGTTTTACTCAGGCGGGTAATCAGCTCTTCTATTTTGGCAGTTGCAATCGGATCCAGCGCGGAGGTTGGCTCATCCAGCAACAGGATACCCGGTGCAGTTGCCAGTGCGCGAGCAATACATAGCCGTTGCTGCTGACCACCAGATAGATGGTAGGCGGATTCGTGCAAACGGTTTTTTACTTCATCCCACAGGGCAGCCTGCCGCAAGGCATCCTCCACTTTATCCTCAATTGTCACCCGGTTCCGCTCGCCATGCACCCTTAAACCTGCTGCAATATTTTCAAAGATGGAACGCGGGAAAGGGTTTGGCTTTTGAAACACCATGCCTACCAGAAAACGGATAATCAGCGGGTCAGCATCCGGGGCAATAATATTATAATTATCGGGATGCAGAATAATGTTCCCCGCATAACGGGTGCCGGGATACAAATCATGCAAGCGGTTAAAACAGCGTAACAGGGTACTTTTGCCACAACCGGAAGCACCAATCAGGGCAGTTACCTTATTTTCCACCACCGGCATGGACAACTGCTTAATGGCCTGTAAAGGGCCATAGTAGAAATCCAGATTGTTAATTTCAGCCTTTAAAGGCGGTGTGGCTTGTGTGGTCATGCGTGATATCCATTCAGTATAAAGCAGTAGCCTCTACAGGCTAACTGCCCGATTTCAGCTTCTGCCATCTGTGTAGCCCTTGCACAAAACAGCATGGCTTTCTCCAGCTCAAACCTTAATTGCATAATGCCCCTAACCATGCACCGGACGCTTGCGTAAACGGTAACGGATCATTATCGCCAGCAGATTCATCAGCAATGATAATGCCAGCAATACCACGCCTGCTGCTGCTGCATTTTGCTGAAAACCTGCCTGAGGCCGGGAAATCCAGCTAAACATTTGCACCGGCAGCGCGCTAAACGGCTCCAGCAGCCAGGCGCCATTTACAAAGGGAAAGCTATCCTGTACCGGCAATGGCGGCAAAAAAGCCACATAGGTTAAGGTACCAATGGCTATCAGCGGAGCAGCCTCCCCAATAGCGCGCGACAAGCCTACAATAATACCGGTGAGGATGCCCGGCCATGCCTGTGGCAATACATAATCGCATACCACCTGACGGCGGTCACAGCCAATTGACCAGGCCGCTTCACGCAAAGTTACCGGTACGGCTCTCAAGGCTTCACGCGCCGCCAGGGTAATCACCGGAAAAGTCATCATGGCCAGGGTTAGGCCAGCCACCAGCATGGTTTGCCCCAGCCCAGCGCCATACACCAGCACACTTAAAGCCAGCAAGCCATAAATAATGGAAGGCACCCCAGCTAGGTTAGCAATACTGATTTCAATCAGTGTGTTATACCAGCGCTTACCTGCATACTCTTCCAGATAAAGCACAGCCCCCACCCCCAGTGGAATAGCAATGGCCGCCGTGCATATCATCACCAGTGTACTGCCAACCCATGCCGACAAAATACCGGCCTGCGCAGGAAAACGGGAAGGAAACTGGGTTAAAAAATCCCAGCTCAGGCGGCCGGAACCCATATACACCAGGTTTAGCACCACCATGCATAGCAAACCCAGGGACAAAAACAGGATTAACAGGCCAAGACCCGTTACCAGCCAGTCCACAATGCGCTGTACCTTTACCACAGGCTGATAGCGGTTAATCTTCAGCATCAGCACGTTTCCTGTTCATCAGGTAATTATTCATACTTTGCCTTAAAGCGCTTTTTGGCCAATGCCCCAAGGGCATTAAACAGAAATGTTAACAGGAACAATGCCAGACCCGCTGCAAAAATAGTCTGATAGGTAAGGCCGCCCTGTGGCAAGTCACCCAGGCTCATTTGCATGATGTAGGCGGTAATGGTTGCACCGCCCTCTCGCGGGTCGGTCACCAGCAAGGGGCTTTGACCGGCAGCAATAGTTACGACCATTGTCTCCCCCAGCGCACGCGATAGCGCCAGGATAATGCCCGCCAGAATACCCGAGGCCGCCCCGGGGATAATCACCTTATAGGCCGTCTGCCAGCGGCTCATGCCCACCGAGTAGGCCCCTTCACGAATCTCCTGCGGAATGGCCCGCATGGCGTCTTCACTAACCGATACAATATAGGGCAATAACATCACCCCTATCACCACACCCGGAATTAACAGGTTATAGGTACTTAGGGAAGGGAAAAAATACTGCGCCAGTGGGGTCAGTACAATCAGGGCAAAATAACCGAATACAATGGAAGGAATCGACTCCAGCAGTTCCAGTACCGGCTTAATAATTTCACGCAGGCGATGTGCCGCAAACTCGCTTAAATACACAGCCAGAATAATGCCCAGCGGAATAGCAATTGCCAGGGCAATACCTGCCACCCACAAGGTAGCGCTTAACAACGGTAAAATGCCGTAACGGGGCTGCTCAAACACCGGGGTCCATGTCGTGGTAAACAAAAATTCCCGCAGGCTGACATGGCTAAAAAAAGCGGCAGACTGCGACAGCAGCACCAGCAGCACCCCCACACTCACTGCCACGGCGCTAAAGGCACATAACCACAATAACAGGAAGGTCAGGCCCGACCACCAGCGCCGGCGCCGTAAGGCCGGCATACGCCGCACATCATCAATACGCATCATGGCTTGGCTACCACAGCAACAGGCCCGGTAACAGGCAAAACTGCCTGCGGCGCAGCCACCGGGGCAAATATATCCTGCAGGCTTTTTTGCCCGCTATTACCAGCAAAGCCACCAGCATAGGCAGAACCGGTTTGCAAGGTACTTAATTTAAGGCTGCTGCGCTGCAAAACAGCAACTGGCAATGCTATAAAGCCAAGTTCATGGCTAATCTTAAGGTTTTGCCGGACATCCAGCATATAGGCGACAAACTGGCCTAAAACTGGTTTTTGCACCAAGGCGGACTTGCTGACATACATCAGCAGCACACGTGTTAGCGGCTTGTATTGCCCACCCTGCACCTGCTGCGTTTCCGGTAGGCGGCACTGGCCATCCGGCTGCTGAATGGCAACCGCCTTCAGCTTTTGCTTATTTTCCAGATAATAACTTAAACCCATAAAACCCAGTGCCTGACGGTCCCCCGCCACACCGCGCACGGTCATATTGTCATCTTCTGAAGCCGCATAATCCCCGCGCGACGCATGCCGCTTGCCCACAATTGCAGCGGTAAAATAATCATAGGTGCCGGAAGATACGCCAGCACCGTACAAACGCAACGGCCTGTCAGGAAAAGCCTGGTTAACCTGCTGCCAACTGGTCAGCATACCCTGGGATTGCGGTTGCCACACCTGTTTTAACTGTTGCGGGCTTAAACAGCTGAGCCACGTATTTGCAGGATGTGCCACCACGGCAATGGCATCCAGCGCAACCGGCAGCTCCACATACTCAATGCCGGCTTGCTGGCACTGCTGCATTTCGGATTGGGTAATCGGGCGCGAGGCCGCCGCAATATCAATTTCCCCATGGCATAGCTTGTTTAAGCCCCCGCTACTGCTGGAACTGCCAACTGCCACGGCAAAGCTGCTCATGTGCTGAAAATCCTCGGCAAAGGCTTCTGCCAGCGGGAACAGGGTACTGGAACCATCGATGCTAATCACTTGCTGACGCCCGACCGAAGGCACAGGCTGACAGGCAGTCAATCCAATGATTGCTGCCGCACATGCACTGTAGCGGGCTAAATGTATTTTGCGCTGTTCCATGCTTCAACAATCAACGAGTTAAATATTCTATGCACCGGGCCTTATCCGTTCCTCTCATCAGTACGTTATGCCCAGGCAATTCCCAGCCCTGAAACAACTGACTCACCGGGTAAATGATAACCCACTACAACGACTCAATGCCATGCCATTATGGGCCGACTTGCCGAGCATTCCTGCCAGAAACAAGCTTACCGTAGCCATGTCAGCAGCCAGGTGGACAAAGTGTTGTATCAATTTATTCAATCTGGCCAAGGCAATACCTATCTGTCATGGACAAGCAGGGCTTTAATCATTAATCTATTGCCTTGACTACCGCTTGACGGAGCGCCTGTGATACAGGCTGAGATCATATCGCTTTAACGGACAGCCGACAGCCATCAACAAGCGACGCCTGATCCGATAAATGCTGAATATGAGTACCGTTGAACCTGATCTGGTTAATACCAGCGTAGGAATCAAGCCATTTTTGCAGCGCCGTGTTGTTACATGCACTGACAATGCTTGATCCCGCCAACCCCATTTTTAGCGACGGATCATGCCATGAATCAAATGACATCCCCCCTTTCTTCACAGCACGAACGCGAAGCACAGGATTTAACCCGGATTCTTCCCGCCTCCCGAAAAGTATATATTGAAGGTTCTACACCGGACATTCAGGTGCCGATGCGGGAAATCAGCCTGACTGACACCCCTACCGGACTGGGTGGCGAGAAAAACCCACCGGTGCTGGTTTACGATACCTCAGGCCCGTATACCGACCCGAATATCGCCATCGACCTGACCAAAGGCCTGCCCGACTTGCGCAGCAAGTGGATTGAAGCGCGTGGCGATACCGAAAAACTGAGCGGCTTGTCTTCCGAATTCGGCCAGCAACGTGCCAGGGATATTAAAACTGCCGAGCTGCGCTTTGCCCACATCCAGAACCCGCGCCGTGCCAAGGCTGGCCGTAATGTGACGCAAATGCACTATGCACGTCAGGGCATTATCACGCCAGAGATGGAATATATCGCCATCCGTGAAACCCAGCGTCAACTGGAAGGTGCAGATACCCGCCAGCACGAAGGCCAGAATTTTGGTGCCCGCCTGCCAAAAATCATTACCCCGGAATTTGTGCGGGCTGAAGTGGCTGCCGGCCGTGCCATTATTCCTGCCAACATTAACCATCCGGAAGCGGAGCCAATGATTATCGGCCGCAACTTCCTGGTAAAAATTAATGCCAACATTGGTAACTCCGCACTTGGCTCCTCCATTGATGAGGAAGTAGCCAAGATGACCTGGTCTACGCGTTGGGGTGCGGATACCATCATGGATTTATCAACCGGTAAAAACATTCATGAAACCCGTGAATGGATTATCCGCAACTCGCCAGTGCCGATTGGCACCGTGCCAATTTATCAGGCACTGGAAAAAGTGGATGGCGTGGCGGAAGACCTGACCTGGGAAATTTTCCGCGATACGCTGATTGAGCAGGCCGAACAGGGTGTGGATTATTTTACCATTCACGCTGGCGTACTACTGCGCCATGTACCACTGACCGCCAATCGCCTGACCGGCATCGTGTCACGCGGTGGTTCCATCATGGCACAATGGTGTCTGGCACATCATCAGGAAAACTTCCTATACACCAATTTCGATGAAATTTGTGAAATCATGAAAGTCTATGACGTGTCTTTTAGCCTGGGTGATGGCTTGCGTCCCGGCTGTATTCAGGATGCCAACGACGAAGCACAGTTTGGCGAACTGCGTGCCCTGGGTGAGCTCACCCATAAGGCATGGGAACACGATGTACAGGTAATGATTGAAGGCCCTGGCCATGTACCTATGCACATGATCAAGGAAAACATGGAGCTGCAGCTGGAAGTGTGCAAAGAAGCGCCTTTCTATACGCTTGGACCACTGACCACTGACATTGCACCCGGTTATGACCACATTACCAGCGCCATTGGTGCCGCCATGATCGGCTGGTACGGTACAGCCATGCTGTGTTATGTAACGCCAAAAGAGCACTTGGGCCTGCCGGACAAGAAAGACGTTAAAGACGGGATTATCACCTACAAGATTGCGGCACACGCGGCAGACCTTGCCAAAGGCCATCCGGGTGCTCAGGTCCGTGACAATGCCCTGTCCAAGGCGCGTTTTGAGTTCCGCTGGGAAGACCAGTTTAACCTGGCGCTGGACCCGGATACCGCCCGTGCCTTCCATGATGAAACCCTGCCCAAAGATGCGCACAAATCCGCGCACTTCTGCTCCATGTGTGGCCCCAAGTTCTGCTCCATGAAAATCACCCAGAACGTGCGTGATTATGCAGCCAAACAGAACATGGAAGAGTCCGCCGCGCTACAGGCCGGCATGCAGGAAATGTCGGATGAATATAACAAGCAGGGCCGCCAGCTGTATAAGGAAGTCTGATAGTACTGCTGCATAAATGGACACATGAGGGGAAGCAGCCAGTAGGCTGCTTCCCCTCAATGGCAGTGGCGGATTGGCCTGTGACTAAAACAGCCACCGCCGTTGCTTTTTTGAACATTGATGCAGTCATCACTTTTTTTAAAAAAAGTACCAGACGTCAATTTTCACCGGATAAACGGTATATTTTAAAATATAAGCGGCTAATGGTATTATTCTTTGCCTGTGTTAAGATATGTAAACATGAATATATTGTAACGTCTAACCAGTTATCAATGTTCATCTGGTTGGTTCAATGGATTTGTACCTCCCTGTATGGTGATACAGGGCAAAAGAACAAGTAAGGGGCTGTTGTGATCTACTACCCAGACGTTTCCACCCACAGCAATTTACAGGCATTGCAGCGGCCTGTTCGTCTGGTGCAAATTTCTGACAGCCATCTCTTTAAAGACCCACAACGTACCCTGCTCGGCCTGAATACCGAACAAAGCTTTCTGAATGTGCTGGAACTGGTTTTACAGGAACAGCCGCATATCGATTTACTGCTGACCACCGGTGACATTGCCCAGCAGCCGGACATTGAAACCTACCAGCGCTACATGGCACATACCAGCCGCATCCATGCACCACATTTTTGCGTACAGGGTAACCATGACCTGGATCAGCCATTTCAGCACAGCGTGACGCGTAATCAATTGCCTTGCGAAGTCGTGATTGGCGACTGGTGCTGTATTTTACTGGACTCCAGTGTAGACCATGAAATTGCTGGCTCCTTTAACCCTGCTACGCTGCAATACATTGAAGCTGCGCTGCAACGCCAGCACAACAAGCATGTACTGATTGCCCTGCATCACAATCCCATTGCCGTCGGCTCGGCATGGCTGGATCAGCATATGCTGAAAAATAGCCAGCCGTTTCTGGCGCTGATCCAGCAATACCCGAATGTGAAGCTGGTTATTCATGGTCATGTGCATCAGGCTTTTAGTGCTACCCTGGGCCATATCCAGTTTTTAGCCTGCCCTTCCACCTCGCTGCAATTCAAGCCAAACAGCCAAAGCTTTGAAATTGACCATGTGAATCCCGGCTACCGCTGGTTTGACCTGTTCCCGGATGGCAGCCTGCAAACCGGCCTGTCGCGCACCAGCCACAGTATTAACCAGAACATTGAGTATGCCAGCCAGGGTTATTAATTCTCCCTTTAACAGCAGCAAGACCAATAAAACAACTCTGGTTACGATTTACCCTACCATCTTGCGTCCAATATCTATATTATTCCTGCGCCTTTGATAAATGGTGGATGGATATTTTTAAAAGAAGGGTTGCATATCACCACCATTTTTGCGTATAGATAACATGTGTTAGACGAGGAACGCCCATAATGGCTATTGAGAACCAAAACGATGCGCTGACTGAAACGGATGCTTCAGTAGTGAACAAGCGTGGCCGTAAACCAGCCGCTAAAAAAGCCACACCGCCTGCTGCAACCGACTCTTCAGCAAGCTTATATGGTATTGCCCCTTATCAGCCGTCCAGCCAAGAAGAATACATGTCAAAAGGACAGCTGGTGCACTTCCGTAAAATTCTGGAAGCCTGGAAAGCCGAGCTGATGCAGGAAGTTGACCGTACCATGAGTCATATGCAGGACGAATCTGCTTCCCTGCCGGACATTAATGACCGCGCTACCCAGGAAGAAGAATTTGCCATTGAATTGCGTACCCGTGACCGTGAACGCAAGTTGATCCGTAAAATCGAACAGTCCCTGCAAGCCATTGATGACGAAGACTACGGTTACTGTAATACCTGTGGTATTGAAATTGGCCTGCGCCGCCTGGAAGCACGTCCAACCGCCACACAGTGTATTGACTGCAAGACACTGGCAGAAATCAAAGAGAAGCAAAACCACGGCTAAGCCCTGCTTCTTGCCATGACACATGTCACCTCAACGGGTCGGTTTGCGCCATCGCCAACTGGCCCGTTGCATTTTGGCTCACTGCTCACTGCCATTGCCAGCTATTGCGACGCCCGTGCCCGGCAGGGGCGCTGGCTGCTGCGTATTGAAGACACCGATATCCCCCGTATTCAACCAGGCGCCGAATCTGCAATTCTAAGGGCGCTGGAAAAGTTCGGCTTTGAATGGGATGGCGAGATGGTACGCCAGCAGGACCGTCTGGACCTATATGAAGCAGCCTTACAGCAATTAAGAGCCAGGCAGCAGGTTTATGCCTGCGCCTGTAGCCGCAAACAGCTGGAAGGTTATAGCCACTACCCTAACTTCTGCCGCCATAAACAGCTGGATTTTGCCGGGCAAGCCATTCGCTTAAAAGTGGCAGATCAAACCATCTGTTTTGAGGATGCCCTACTGGGGCATTGCTGTGAAAACCTGATCCACAGTACCGGTGATTTTGTATTAAAACGCCGCGATGGCATTATCAGCTACCAACTGGCAGTGGTGATAGACGATGCCGCACAGGGTGTAACCCATGTGGTACGTGGCGCTGACTTACTGGATAACACGGTACGGCAGATCTGGCTGGGGCAGTGCATGGGCCTGCCTGCCTTACAGTATTGTCATTTGCCACTGGCCATGAACGATAAAGGCCAGAAGCTATCAAAACAAAACCTGGCAGTCGCGCTGGACAGCACACAGGCACCACAACTGATTCAGGCAGCCCTACAGGCACTACAGCAGCCAGCGGTGATACCAGATAGCCCTCAACGCATGCTGGCACAGGCAGTAGCGCAGTGGGATTTACAGCGCATTCCAAAACAGATGCAGGTTGAGGGTGTGTTTGCCTAAGTAAGGGCATAGCAACCACAAATTTATATCAAACCTCAAAAATACGCTAATAAGCAGTATAGCTTTGAAGCTTCAAAGCTTTCAGCATAAAGATTTTACGGGGGTTATTGCCCCCAAGCCCCTCAAATTTTCGGATGCTTACGGCATCGGAAAATTTGGCTTTTGACTTTTATAAAAACATGTCGTGTTATTGCATACATGATCAAAAGCTCAACATAAAGGCCTCTAAACCTTTAGTCCTGCAAATCCGCCAGATTCCGGTGATGATGCTGTAACTGCTGCAAAAGTGGCGCTACCACTTCCTTGCCCCGGAGTGCATGTAGCCAGCGATGTGGAATCTGCCGTACTCCAAAATAAATACCGGCCAGGCCACCTGCCACACAAGCCGTAGTATCCGTATCACGCCCTAGGGCAATCGCGGTTTTGATTACATCCTCAAAACTATCCTGTTGCATGGCCAAGCGTGCCGAATGCAGGCAGTCCACCACATAGCCACTGCCAGTGCACTGGTAAACTTCATCCGGGCGGATATTCCACTCCAGCTCAGTAACAACCTCACTACCCTGATAATCAGCACCATGATAAATCTGTCTCAAGGCCGTAACTGCATGATTCCACGCCCCGTCTTTATCCACTCCCTGTAACAGCCGCCGCGCCCATAGGCAATACAAGGCACAGCACACCTTGGAACGCAAATGCGCATGTGTCACATGTGATTGCAAGTGTGCCAGCCGCACCAGTTCCTCATCACTGCCCTGATGCCATAACGCCAGCGGTAA
>JASLIR010000082.1 GCA_030152125.1 Alkanindiges sp. | reverse complement strand
GCCCGTTAATTCAGGCAGATACTGCCATGCATAAAAAAGCTGCACGTGATGCAGCTTTTTGTTTGCCTGTATGTCTATAAACTATTGCGACAGCTTGCTGCTTAAACAACCCGTCGTCTTGCACTCCCTCAGGCGGTCATTCAGCCAGTTGGTACGCGAGGTAGTTTGGTCCAGCAGGCAGGCGCTATCAATCACTTCGCCCATATCCACACTGTTTAAGGTACATTGCTTGTCGCGCTGCTTGATCCAGGCCAGTTGCGAGGTTTTCAGCACCTGCTTGTCCTTGTCACCCAGCTTCTGCCGCAACAGCTTATAGCTGGCATTTAACTCCTGATCAGCCTTCTGGTACACCATATTGCTGCAATGCACCGCATCCAAGCTGTTTCTGGCGTGGTCACAATTGGCAGCAAATGCAGGCAGGCTTATACACATGACCGCTGCGGTGCATAAAAGTTTTTTCATGGTATCCATCGCTATTTTTACCCTGTTTTTATGGTTTCACTGTAGCTGCAATCGCCATAACGTGCAATTTAAGCCATTTGCCTGATGATAAAAGGATCACCAGCGAATTGCCTGTGGATTTATGTTATTGGCTAACAGGCAGCAACCACCACTTCAGTATATCTGGCCTTATTGGTTGATTTTATAGGCTACCCACTGGCCATTACGATAAACAAAGGCCCTTGCGCTGATAAGATAAGGCTTACTTCCAGTATACGCCTGGCCATATAGCGCGCCAGACACAGGCTTTCCTTTACAAATTTACAGCGGTAAAACCCACAGCGCCTTGCAGACAGCCGGCATAACCGGCATCTGCATACCCGTGTTTAGCGGACCATCAGACCGCCACAGCTACCGGCTTTAACTGCCCACTAATGGCAGCCACCAATGCCAGGGTTTGCGCCGTAGCACGGGCAATGGATTGTTGTAGTGCCTCACCACCCGTTTCCTGATATTCAATCGCCACCTGGTGAAAATGCTGGATGCCCAGAAAGCCAAATACGGTCTGGATATGCGGCTCGGCAAAATTCATATGCGCATAATCACCCCCGGCATCAAAACCGGAACCACCACGGGCTGTTAGCGTCACCAGATGTGCATCAGCAGATAACAGCGGGATATAGGGATTGTCCTGTGCCGGATCAAAATCAAAAGTGCGGCCGATTCTAACCACATTATCAATATAGGCTTTAAAGGCGGAAGGTACGCCAAAGTTATACATGGGAAAACCGATCACAATAATATCGGCGGCCAGCACTTCATCAATCAGCTGGTCACTCTGTTGTAAAACAGCCTGCATGGCGGCTGTTTGCTGTGCTGCCGGGCTAAAGGCAGCCTCAATCCAGGCCGGATCAATATGTGCTGGCGGATTTAAGCCGATATCACGGTAAATCACCTGATCCTGCGGGTGATCACGCAGCCATTGCTTTACAAATAAATCACTTAAGTAACGGCTATGCGAACCATGCTGCTGTGTACCGGCAATACCGCCGCGCGCGCTACTGTCCAGATGTAATAAAGTTGCCATCATATCTACTCCAAACTGTGGAGTACTGAGCGTAACGGCAGCAGGTTGATCTCGACAAACTGTTAAATTTAAGCTAATAGATTAGTAAAACTAATGCATGAGTAGTGAACATGAACAGGCCATTGCCGCCATTGTCGCAACTAAAAGCCTTTGAGGCAGCTGCCCGCCTGCAAAGCTTTAAACTGGCGGCAGAAGAACTGTATGTGACCCCGGCAGCCATCAGCCAGCATATAAAAGAGCTGGAAAGCTGGCTGGGTATGGAACTGTTTGAGCGTCAAACCCGTAAGGTAGTGCCAACCGGCAATGCCATTAAACTGGCAAAAGTACTGAATGACGGTTTTAGTTCTTTTATTCAGGTGATTGAAAATATTAAGGACACACCCAAGCAGACGCTAAACCTGTCTACCACACCTGCCTTTTTAAGCTACTGGCTGTTACCGCGTATCGAACGCTTTTACCGGCTATGGCCACAGGTCCAGATTAACTTCCATAGCAGTGTGGAAACGGTTGACCTGAACAAGCGCGACGTTGACTTTGTTATCCGCTACAGTGAACCCGGGAAATATGATGCCATTGTATCGCTGCAGGACTTTTTTTCGGTAGTCAGTACGCCACGCTATGTGTTAAACACCCCGGCTGACGTGGCAGCACAGCGGCTGATTTCTTTTGAATGGTTTTTAAAGGATTGTGAATACCCTACCTGGGCGGCCTTTTTTAAGGATCATCAGCACCGGGTTAGTGCGGAACAGCTGAACTACCTACAGTTTAGTGACGAATCGATTGCTATACAGGCCACAGTGGCCGGACAAGGCATCGCCCTGATGAGCAGCATCCTCACCCAGTATCTGGTGGATAACCAGCTACTGTACCGCCCTTTCCCGTATGAACTGACCGGCCTGGCCTACCATTTGCTCACCGGCCACAACTTTAGCGCCAATCCGGGAAAAACCGCCTTTATAGAGTGGCTGCGGCAGGAGTTTAAGGCCACAGAACTTCTGCACCAATCCAGCCGCTTAAATGAACCGGTTCAATAAGCACAGCATAAAAAAGACCGGCATAAGCCGGTCTTTTTTATATTCTATCAAATGCCCCTAACCAGCCCAGCTTACACGACAGCACAGCCCATCTCCTGAACAGAGAGTATGCTCCCTCTCAGCGGGAGAGGGTTGGGGTGAGGGATAAAGCAGAGATTAAGCCAGTGCCTGTACCACAGCTTCACCCATGGCCTGAGTGCCCACTTTGGTGTTGCCTTCGGACATGATATCCGCCGTGCGCAAGCCCTGATCCAGCACCTTGCCCACCGCCTCTTCAATCGCCTTGGCAGCAGCTTCCTGCTTAAAGGTGTAACGCAGCAGCATGGCCACCGACAGAATGGTCGCCAACGGGTTAGCAATACCTTTACCGGCAATGTCCGGCGCACTGCCATGGCAAGGCTCGTACATACCCTTGCCGTTCTCATCCAGTGAGGCGGAAGGCAGCATACCAATGGAACCAGTCAGCATAGCCGCTTCGTCAGACAGAATGTCACCAAACAGGTTGCCGGTTACCAGTACGTCAAACTGTTTTGGCGCACGCACCAGCTGCATGGCCGCATTGTCCACATACATGTGCGACAGCTGGATGTCCTGATACTCGGCAGCCGCCAGTTCAGTTACGGTTTGCTTCCACAGCTCAGTCACTTCCAGTACGTTGGCTTTATCTACCGAACACACTTTGCTGCCACGCAAGCGGGCCAGCTCAAATGCCACCTTGGCAATACGCTTGATTTCGCTTTCGCTGTACACATCGGTGTTGTAACCCTGCTTTTCACCGTTTTCCAGCTCACGGATACCGCGTGGCTGACCAAAATAAATGCCGCCAGTCAGTTCACGCACAATCAGGATATCCAGGCCAGCTACCACTTCCGGCTTTAAGCTGGAAGCATCAGCCAGTTGTGGATACAGGATGGCAGGACGCAGGTTGGCAAACAGGTTCAGTGCACTGCGGATTTTCAGCAAGCCACGCTCCGGGCGAATGGAACGCTCAATATTGTCCCACTTTGGACCACCCACAGCACCCAGCAGAATAGCATCGGCCTTTTGTGCAGCTTCCAGGGTCACAGCAGGCAAAGGCTCGCCATGTGCATCAATGGCCGCACCACCCAGCAAGCCATGTTCCCAGCTTAAACCCAGGGCAAATTTCTGGTTGACTGCAGCCAGCACCTGCTCGGCAGCTGATACGATTTCCGGACCAATGCCGTCGCCAGCCAAAATAAGAATATGATTCGACATGTTAAATTCCAGCACTTATTAAAATAAAAGAAACCGCTGGCAGCACCTCACACGGGCTGCCAAAGTATTTAAAACTCAGGAATTGTTTGTCACTTTCTGTTCAACAAACTCACCCAAACCGGTCATGGGCTCAAAAGGACGGCAAAAACGGCGTGCTACCTTGTCGTTTTCCAGCAGGTCAATACACAAAGGGCTTGGTGTGGCAATACTTAACAGGCTGCCAGAACTGGCCGCACGCTGGCGGAATAAATTCAGCTTGTACACTTTGTCGGCGCGAAAATTATGAATCACCACAAAGTTCTCGGCACGCTCCAGCGTAACCGGAAAAAAGCGCACACTGACTTCGGTAAAGCCAGGCTGAACTGCCACGTAGTATTGCGTATCAGCACCAGTCAGCAAACTGGCGCCTTCATACCGTACCAGCGAAGCACGCAAGGCTTCATCTGTGGGACGCCTGGTCTGGCTATCAATCACATTAATACCGTTCACCTGGGCAAACTCACAGGTTACCCCACCCGCACAATGCACCTCAACCAGCTCCTGTTTAAGTACCTCATTAACCTGCAAGGGCTTAAAGCTTGTATCGGCATGCGTGACCTGCGGGGAATGACGCAAAGAATGGCACCCTGTCAGCACCAGCATAACCAGTGCTATACCTGGCAGTTTCAATCTTTGCATAGCAAGCTGATGCTCCATGTTTTGGGTTCCCACCCATACTATGTGTTAACCTGATAGCTTAATTGATTATCAACGCAACTACAATTTCACAAATGTACAGGTGGTCGCTTTTTCAGACAAGCCTTTGCCACTCCCACACACCACATTAGCCCCTTAAGGCATTAAATACCCACGGGCGCGCCTGCTGCGCCTGTTGTTCAAATGCCTTAATGGCCTCACCATCCTGTAAAGTCAGGCCAATATCATCCAGGCCATTTACCAGACAGTGTTTACGGAATTCATCGATACTAAAGGGAAATTCCTGGCCATCCGGGGTTTTCACCACCTGATTAGGTAAATCTACCGTTAGCTGGTAACCTTCCTGCTGCTGGCACTGGCTAAACAGCTGCTCAACAATTTCTTCACTCAGAATCACCGGCAACATGCCATTCTTGAAACAGTTGTTAAAGAAAATATCGGCAAAGCTGGGCGCAATCACAGTTCTAAAGCCATATTCTTCCAAGGCCCATGGTGCATGTTCACGGCTGGAACCACAGCCAAAGTTCTGGCGCGCTAGCAATACAGTGGCACCCTGATAACGCGGCTGGTTCAGCACAAACTCCGTATTCAGCGGACGCTTGCTGTTATCCTGCCCCAGATAGCCTTCATCCAGATAGCGCAGCTCATCAAACAGGTTGGCACCAAAGCCGGTACGCTTGATGGACTTTAAAAACTGCTTGGGAATAATCAGGTCGGTATCGACATTGGCACGGTCCAGAGGAGCAGCCAGGCCTTGTTCAACGGTATAAGGTTTCATACGCTTTGCTCCTTAGAAATGACGCACGTCAACAAAATGACCAGCCAGTGCTGCTGCTGCTGCCATGGCTGGACTAACCAGATGGGTACGCCCGCCATTGCCCTGACGGCCTTCAAAGTTACGGTTAGAGGTGGAAGCACAGTGCTCTCCCGGCTGTAACTTGTCGGCATTCATGGCCAGACACATGGAACAACCCGGCTCGCGCCACTGAAAACCAGCCTCCACAAATACTTTGTCCAGCCCTTCCGCTTCCGCCTGCTGCTTGACCAGGCCGGAACCCGGTACCACCATGGCCTGCTTGATGGTGGCAGCCACTTTACGGCCTTTAATGACCGACGCTGCATCACGCAAGTCTTCAATCCGCGAGTTGGTACAGGAACCAATAAACACACGGTCAATCTGGATATCGGCCAAAGACTGCCCGGCATTTAAGCCCATATACTGGTAGGCACGTGTCCAGTCATTCCGCTGCACTTCATCTCTGGCATCGGCCAGTGTAGGCACGGTTTGGGTAACCGGAATCACCATTTCTGGCGAGGTTCCCCACGATACTTGTGGTTCAATGCTGTTACCGTCAATTTCCACCACGGTATCAAATACAGCATCGGCATCGGAATGCAGGGTTTGCCAGTAAGCCACAGCCTGCTCCCACTGATCCGCCTTGGGTGCAAATGGCTTGTCCTTAAAGTAGGCAATGGTTTTGTCATCCACAGCCACCATGCCCACACGGGCACCACCCTCAATGGCCATGTTACACACGGTCATACGGCCTTCCATCGACATATCGCGGAACACCTGCCCGCCAAACTCAATCGCATGACCTGTACCACCGGCAGTACCAATTTTGGCAATAATGGCCAGCACCACATCCTTGGAGGTAACACCAGCACCCAGTGTGCCATCCACACGCACCAGCATGTTTTTGGATTTTTTCTGGATCAGGCACTGGGTTGCCAATACGTGCTCCACCTCGGAGGTGCCAATACCATGTGCCAGACAGCCAAATGCCCCATGGGTAGCCGTGTGGGAATCACCACATACCACGGTCATGCCCGGCAAGGTTAAGCCCTGCTCCGGCCCCACCACATGCACAATGCCCTGACGCACATCGTTAATATCAAACTCAACCACGTTAAATTTTTTGCAGTTGTCATCCAGGGTTTTTACCTGAATGCGCGAGGTGTCATCCTTAATACCAGCAATGCCTTCTTCACGTTCCTGCTTGTCAGTCGGTACGTTATGGTCCGGGGTTGCCACATTGGCATCCAGGCGCCACGGGGTACGGCCTGCCAGTTCCAGTCCTTCAAATGCCTGCGGGCTGGTTACTTCATGCAATAACTGGCGGTCAATATAAATAAGGCACGAACCATCATCGCGCTGCTTGACCAAATGGTCATCCCAT
>JASLIR010000041.1 GCA_030152125.1 Alkanindiges sp. | reverse complement strand
AAAGTTAGGTGCTGCCTGAGCGGTGGCGGTCACTGCAAGCAGTAGGGTGGAAAGGATTGTCGGTTTAAGTTTAAGTGTTAGCTTGCGCATACAAACTCCATGTTTGTGCTGATTATTAAGGGGCTGCTGACAATTCAGGTGCGGTTGCGCCAGAGGATGTTTTTTAGACGATGCAAGGCATGAATTGTGATATTTAGTTATTCTAAATGAGCAATGAATAACGTAGCAGCGGCAAAAAACATCCCTGTCCCTTCGGGTTGTGGCTAAAATTATCTCAAACTTCGTTGTGAAACTTGCCAAGGGCTCGCCATTGCCTGCGTTTCACGCCTTGTTTGACTCAATTTTAGCCGACAACGCAGTTCGCATATGAAATGTCAACAGACCCTCTTAATATTATACGTTAGCAAGCTTAGCTGGCGTTTAAATATGATATTAATCCTGCCCATACTACATGCAGGTTTCCAGCAAAATAAAAGCCCCGTCAGGGCATGCCTGCGGGGCTTTTATGCTTAAAACATTCTTCGGTAAATCATTCGACGCTTAAAGTCTTGTTGTGCCTGGCGCCAGCTTAAGCGGAAAGTGACCAGCAAGGCCAGCCACGGAATAGCCCCCAACAACAGCGCATAATCAGTACCCACCAGTTCAACTTCGGTAAGCGGTAAAGGTTTAACAAAGAAACAAATGAACAAACACACAAAAAGGCCAGCCGTAAACACCTTTAAGGTTTTATCAAACACAAGCAACCAATACATCGCATTCACTCCTTGAATAACGTATCAGAAGCTTTAATTTATGTGAAAAACAACACAAAAACAATATCTTTGGCATTACCCATCATAAAAATATTTTTTGTTATGACCAAATTCAAATAATTTTAGCACTCCCTGTCACAAAGTTCATTTTTGCGACAGGCTGTTTTCATAGGCCAGAAACCCATTCTCAATCGATGGGAAAATACTCACTATTTCAAAATAGGGCACACTGTACACCTTGCTGTCCCGCAGGGCATCAATCAAAAAATAGTAGTCTTCAATCTGGTCTGTTTCATACACGGCAATATCACTGCACTGGCTGCTAAAGGCCTCTACATCATAAAAACGTACCGCTACCGCAGGGTAACGGGAAAATATCTCTGTTTTCAGTATGTCAAAATAACTGCTTCTTTCTTCGCGGTTTAATGCCAGCCATGCTCTGGTGGCATTCATATGCACAAAAAAAGTATATTTCTTGCTCATTTATTTTCTTCTATCGCTTTATATATACGCTTACTATGCCGCACAAAGATGAATCGGATATGACCGCTTAACTTTCCAGCTGGACTTTAAAGCAACTATAACCGGATGGATTTTGCAAATTCCTGCAATTTAATTCATCATCCATGGCATTGCTGCCTCATCACACACCTATGCCATGTCCCGAACTGAACGCCTGCTGGATTTAATGCAGGTCCTGCGCCAGCACCGTTTTCCGGTTACTGCCCAGCTACTGGCACAGCAGACAGGTGTCAGTGTGCGTACGCTGTACCGGGATATTCAAACCCTACAACACATGGGTGCCAACATTGAGGGCGAAGCTGGTATCGGCTATCTGCTGCGGAGTGGTTTTAGCCTGCCACCGTTGATGTTTTCCGAAGAGGAACTGGAAGCTATTTGCCTGGGTATCCGCTGGGTAATGCGTGATGATAAGGATCAGCAACTTGGCAATGCGGCCCGTAGTGCACTGGCTAAAATTAACCATAGCATTCCCAGCCAGTTACGCATGCTGCTGGATAACCCCGGCCTGCTGGTTGCCGGACGCAGCAGTGAGCCGTTGAACCATCAGGTTGATATCAGCCAGCTACGCTATGCCATCCGTGCTGAGCGTAAACTTGAAATAACCTACACAGACGAAAAGGGCCAGCAATCCAGCCGTATCATCTGGCCCTTTGCCCTCGGTTATTTTGAAGAGATACGTGTGATTGCAGCATGGTGTGAATTGCGTCAGGCGCTACGGCATTTCCGTACCGACCGGCTGATCCAGCTGAATGTACTGGAACAGCGTTATCCCCTGCGCCGCCAGCAACTGCTCAGGCAATGGCGCGAACAGGAAAATATCCCGGCTCATCCGGCTAACTTGTAAAGCTTTTCCCGACCAGCTTCGGCCAACACTCCTGACAAAAACTGACAGTAGCCCTGCTTACAGTAGACATATCCGCAGGATCACAACCGGATCAGGCGATACACCATAAGTCAGGAGTACATCATGTTTAACCGCAATCTGATTATTTTTTATGTGAAGAACCCAGCCACCAGTACCGAACTCTATAGCCAGTTATTTGACAGGCAACCGGTGGAAGCATCGGAAAACTTTGCCATGTTTGCACTGGACTCCGGGCTGATGCTAGGCCTGTGGGCACAGCCGGACGTGCAGCCACCTTCCTCTACCCCAGCCGGTGCAACCGAACTGGCCTTAACCGTGGCAGATAAAGCCACCGTAGACAGCCTGCAGCAGCAATGGCAAACCAAAGGGGTAGCCATTATCCAGCCCCCTACTAGCATGGATTTTGGTTATACATTTACTGTACAGGATAGTGATGGGCACCGTATCCGGGTATTTGCAGCGCACTAAACGTCGAATATAAGAAGCCAAACATAAGTTAACCTAACTCTAGATTAAGGAGCTTTTGCTTTTAAAGTCATTCGCATGAGCGGCACTGCCGCGCAAGACAAAGGCCAGCCCGTAAGTAAGTTTCAGGGCTACTACTATTTTATATATGTAAAAATTACTGTCCAGCCTATAAGCCATGCAGACGGTATACGACCGAGTTTTGCGAATGACAATGGTTTGCCTACTTTGCCAAATGAGCAGTGTTACTGCGTAAGGTAGGGCCAGCCGCAGGCGAATCCGCCCATTAAACCGTGAGGCAGCAAGACACCGTCGTGTAAAATAAATCAAAACCAGAAAGCTGTCATTGATTTATCCAAAACTCAGGTTATATATGGCCTAGCCCTCCACCATCTGTACCACTACCAGCCGCCCGCCATCCTGTTTGGACAACAGTATCTGCTTGCCATCGGTCAGCTCAATTTTACCGCCAATGGGAACCGGGGTTTTGCTGGCTACATCCATCAGGTCAGGCAGGTTTTCATTCACCAGCCACCAGATGTCCTGATGAAACACAAAATAGCCCACCCGCCTGGTTTGCTCCGCAGTCAGGCGCTCATTCGGTGCAATCATGCTGTTAGCATGCCACTGATAAATCGACTGCCCTGTCCATACCATCAGGCGATGGTTGTCCGGGCGGTAATTGCCTTCCCGGCGCGACGAATACAGGTTCAATACAGGCAACTTGCCCTTAAACGCAGTCCCGCAAAATGGACAGGATGGTTTCGTGGTATTATCAAACACATACCACTTTTGTGCGCAATCCGGGTTGTGGCAGGGCTGTACCAGATCCACCGTTTTAACCAGTGCAGTTTCCCAGTCATTGGCGGAAGGGCGCTGTGCCGGCTGGTGCAGGCCGGTGACAAAGCTTTGTAAAAACAGTTCCTTTAAATACGGACCGGTGACACTAAAGGGAATTTTTGTGGTATCCGCCCACGGTAAATAGCTGGGCTTCACATGCTTCAGGTTAATGCGGTTGCTGGCATCCGTCGGGTGCTCTACAAACACCGCCTTTTCGCCCATGGTCAGGCTTTCATCACGCTGTGGGTCGTCCACATCGTGCACCTTGCCACCGCGCAGGGGGTGGCGGTACAGCAGGTACATATATATCAGCACCGCCAGGGCATGGCGGTCGGTGGCTATGTTGGGTAAATGCCGCTTAGGGTCATCCTTGGCCAAGTGACTGGTTTTTACCACTTCCGGCGCAATAAAATCCGGCGTACCCACCACATCCGGCGGGTACTTGCCAGGAACAACCAGCCCGTCCACATCAATCACGCAGGCCTGCCCGCTCACCGGGTCAATTAAAATATTCTTGTAGGATAAATCCGAGTGCGCCAAACCAGCCGCATGCATACGGCGCACGGCACGCGAAATCAGGATGCCGATTTTTAAATAATTTAACCAGGTACCACGTTCCTGTGGGTCCAAAAAGCGGTTCTGGTTATTGGCACTGGCAAACCACTTGCCTTCTTTTTCCTTGCCCTTAATGTTTAAAAAATCATTATTTTTCGAGCCATGCTGGAAAAAGAAATGCTTTTGATAGGTTGGTGCGGTAATCCCCAGCAAGCCATTGTGCTCCAGCAGGCCATCCGGCCAGCAGAAAATCTTTTTCCAGTAATCGCCACCGGCGCTCTGGAAAATACCCTGCCACTTGTTGCCTACAATTTCACGCAGGCGGTCTTTCTGGCGTTCATAATCCGCCTTGGACTCGTAAAACTTGTTCTTTTCCTTGCTAAAAAAACACACCACGTAGGATTTATCCGGCGAAAAGTACACATCCTTCATGGCACCCGAACCAATGATGTCATCCACAAACTCGACAGGGCGGCCATCCAGCGTCTGGCAACGAATCACTTGTGCTGTAGCCATGCTTAGTTTCCTTCCTGATCAGCTACTGACACAGGCACATCCGGCCGGGCCGCTGCCTGAATCAATTGCGGCCGCCACAATACGGCCAGCGAACGGTCATCATGGTGTCCCGGCTGAAAAAAGTGCATCCATTCCAGCAGGGCTGTATCTGGTTCCGGGTGACTAAGGCTTGGCTGCCATTCCTGCCACAATGCATCCCACTTTTGCTGGCTACCCAGTCCGGCATCAGTTTCAAAGCGCGGGTCGGAAACGCCATCGGTCAGCAAAATCACCGCATGAATATTGTCGTAATAGCCAATGTTCACACGTTGGCTAAACTGCTGCGCAATCGATTTATCCAGAAAACGGGTTTGCCCGGCAAACTCACCGGCATCCGGCATGCCCATCAAACGCATTTTTTGCGGGCTATACACAGCAATGGCGCCATCACCCACCCAGAAACTGCTGACAAACGTGCTGTTGTCCGTCTGGCGCACCACTGCTACCAGCAGGGTGGTGGCAAAGGCTTTGCTGGCTACCGCGCGGTGTGCGGCCTCCTGGTCAATGCGGGCAATCGCCTGCTGCATCACCTTATAAAACAGGTCATGGAACTCCTTATACAGGCCATTGGCAATGGCTGTACTGGCCTGATCCTGCGAACCAATTTGCCACCCTGCCAGTTGCGCATCCAGTTGCGCATGCTGCTGTTCAATATATTGCGCCAGTATGGTGGCCCCTTCCTGCACGGCCAGCAATGAGCCCTCACGCGAAAAAGGCGCACTACCCGCACCATCCGCCACCAGCAAAATGCTCCAGTCGGTGGTGCCAATCTGCTGCACATACACTTCATCATCACGGAAGCTACCAGCATGCTCATGCGAACGGCCACGGCGGCTGGCGGCGGCTATCTGAAAACTCTGTCCCTTAATTAGTTGCTGTTGCTGGTGTGGCTTCTGGTAGGGTTCATCCGGGCTGGGTTCCTTCACTTGCCACAGGCTACGTGGGTCTGCGGTCACAATAAAGGCACAGGCGGCATCCAGCCATTGCTGCGCTGTTTGCAATTCTTTTAGCTGGGTTGGCTGGTACTGGAAGCGGAACTCAAACTCCCCGGCACGGGTTGGAATGCCTTCAAAACGGTTTTCCTCTGCGTTGTATGCAATGCCAATATCTTCAGGCAGAATCACGGTTTCGGCATTCAGCAGCACCAGCTGTGCATCACTACCCTGGGTTCGGACCTGGCCCTGATAAGGCTGTCCGGCACGCGCATTGGGAATCTGGAAATAGGGCATTTTTTTGTCCTGTGTGTTTTCCTGTGCGGAATCATCACTGTTATTTAAGGCTTGGTTATCAAGGCTAATATCTGGGCAGGCAGTCAGGCTGTCGCAGGGTGCTGTATCCGTGTCTGCCAACGCGATGGCAGCCGGATACACAGCCACCCGCCCGCGCTGTAGAACCTGCAACAGGCGGGTATCCTGTAGCAGGATTTCCTGCTCGGTTAGCTGGTAGCTACCCACATCATAGATCACCTCCGCCAGCTCATGCAGGGCATTGCATACCCGGCGCTGCCCGGCAAGGCGCTGTAGAAAATCCTGCCATGCCACAGCGTCCTGTTGCGGGGCAACATTCAGCAACTGCTGTAAAACCGGCAAAATGTCCAGCTGAGCAGGTGTGTTCAGTGCAAGGGTGGGGATATCAGTAGTAGCATTGTGTGCCTGCTGATCCGGCAAATCATTATCCACTGCTCTGCTGTGGCCTGATGCAGTTGGCTTATTATCCGCGACCACGGCGTACCTCAAAACCATCATCACCGCCATAGCCAAAGCTGACCTGACGGTAACACCATGGGCAGGTGACCGACTCGCTCATACCGTCATAGCACATCAGGTTGCCACAGCCACACATGGCAAACGCAGTATCGGCATAGCAATGCGGACATTGCGGCGCCCCCTGTAGCAGGGAGGTATTCACCTGCTGTTGCTGCTTGCTTTGCTCCGACCAGGTAAAGTAGTCCTCATTCAGGCCCACGCACTCGGACAAGCGATAATGAAACAGCGAATTTAAACCCAGCCCTTCCGGTGCCTCATACTGCACTTCACGCTCATACTTCATCAGGTAAGGGCGGTTCAGCTTCTGGCAGCGCCCGGTCAGTACCACGCACTGGTCATCCACCCCATGCTTGCTAAATGCATCCTTGTCCTTCACCAGATACATAAAGCGTTCGTCCAGTGGCGGCAGTGCATCCTGCTGTGTACCATCACCCACACTCTTGCTTTGCGCCACCACGGAGGCGCTAATCCATTTAAAGAACTTTTTAAAATCTTCCGGGCTTAACTGTTCAAAGGCAATGGTGTTTTCGGTTAAACGTTTGAGCACACTAAAATCCACGCCTTTGCCAATACCCAAAGCAATCAGGGTACAACGGTGGGCATACTGGCTGTTCCAGCGCTGAATGGCAGCTTCATAGTCATCGGTCGGGCGGCCATCCGTGAACAGGTAAACAATTGGCTTCCAGTCGCCTTTCATGTCTGCGGTGGTTTTTACCACGTGGCGGTCCATCTCGTTCATCAGGTGTTCCAGTGCCTTGCCCAGGCTGGTACCACCACCCAGGGGCAGGTTTACCGGGTAAAAGGCAAACACCTCTACCAGCGGCACCAGTGTGCGCACAATACCGGCAAAGGCCACCACCGACACATACACGGTTTCCAGTGCATACGGGTCCTGCCGCAACTGCTGGATCACCAGTTGCACGCCCTTTTCCATTTGTTGCAGGTTTTCACCCACCATGGATTCTGAACAGTCCAGAACAAAAAATACCGGTAAACGACGCATGCTGACTCCCTATGCTATCCGGCAAGGCAAGGCCTTAATTTATCTTATAACGTTTTAAACTTATATATTGACCCGGTGCAAAAAACTACAGCACCAGTTGCACTTCCGGCGGAGGCGGTGGCAGGGAAATGGAACCAGCCACCCCGGCACTGCTGCTACCGGCAACCACACTAGCCGATACCCATTTAAAGAAACCGGCAAAGGAAGCAGCATCCATGGTATCCAGCACCACCACCCGGTCAGTCAGTTGCAGTAAATGCTCCTGCTTGGCCTTGGGGCCGGCGGCACAGGCCACAATAGAGGCAAAATTAAGCTGCTGGATATGCGGAATCGCCTGCTGGTAAGCGTATAAATCGGAAGGAGACCCATCAGTCATGATAAACAATAAAGGACGCCAGTCACCTTTGGCATCGGCAGAACTTTTACGGGTATTTTGTTGTACCTCTTGTGCCAGCAACTCCAGTGCTGCTCCCATAAAGGTGGCGCCAGCACTGGGCACATTAATTTCCGGCAGTTGTACCTGATCCAGCGGTGTCAGGGGCAAATACACTTTGGCCTCAATATCAAACGTGATGATATTCAGGTACACACTTTCCAGTGCGTATGGGTCCTGGCGCAGGCCGCTTAACATTGACTGCAAACCCACATTCACCGAGTGAATTGGCTCACCACGCATAGAGCCGGAAGTATCCAGCAAAATATAAACAGGTAAACGACGCATAGGGCTCCTCTAGCCATTGTTTTGGCCCAAGGCCAGCCTTATGCGGCTGACCCATCAGGCATAATGTTTTAACCACTCAACAAAGCTGTCCGATGGTGATGATGCACCAATCGCATTAAACTTCCAGCCGGTTGATTCACGCACCAGCTCGGCAAACAGCAGGGAACGCTGGTTGTCATACTCACCAACACCCGACAAATCGTAACGTACCATTTCCTTACCGCTGGCATCTACCGCACGGATAAAGGCATTACTTACCTGCCCAAAGTGCTGCTTGTTCTCGGTCCCTTTGTATATTTGTACCACAAACACCACTTTGTAATAGCTGGTGTCGGACAAATCATTCAGCTTTACCACAATCTGTTCGTCATCGCCATCGCCAGCACCGGTACGGTTGTCCCCGGTTAGCCAGATATGTCCGGAAGCATGACGCTGGTTATTAAAGAAAATCACATCACTATTATGCAATGTAGCGTTACCACGGTCATCACGGCCCAGGTTTTTCACCTTGCCGGTGATATCACACAGGAAGGCAACCACATCCAGATCATATTCAGCACCTTTGCCCCCCAGCAAACCGCCAAACAGACCTTTTTTCGGTTCCTGAATGTCCCAGCCTAAACCGATTGTTACAGTGGATAAGTTGTTTTCCGCTTTCTTTAAGCTGACACCCTGACCTTTTTGTAAAGTGACTGCCATTTTTTGTCCCCTTTTTGCCAACATTGACCATCCATGCCGTTACAACACGACATTCACCTCGGGTGGTGGTGGTGGCAAATCACTCAGTCCGGTGACTTCTTTCTGGCCTGCATCCACCTTCTGGCTGCCGGTCGAAACACTGGCGGAAACCCACTTAAAGAAGGCTTTGATGGTGTTGGAGTCTGCTGTTGCCAGCTCCACGACCACCTCGGTAATCTGCTTTAAAATTGAGCTATCTGCACTATGTCCTGCCGCACATGCCACTATCACCCCGGTTTTTACTTGCTGTAATCGTGCCAACCCACGCTTCCAGTCATCCGTGGGACTACCATCAGTCATAATAAATACCAGCGGCTTCCAGTCCCCCTTCACATCGGTGGTGGTTTTTATCACTTCCTGCTCAATTTTATCGGCCAGCAGGCTCAATGCTTCGCCAAACTGGGTGGTGCCGGTGGCCTGGATATCCGGCGCCTGGAAGGCCGCAAGCTCGGTCAGGGGAACCAGTTGCCTGGCGGTGGCATCAAAGGTGATAATCGACAAATACGCGGTTTCAAGTGCATAGGGGTCCTGACGCAGGGTGGACAGTAAAATCTGCACCCCGTTTTTGACTGCTTCAATGGGTTCGCCATGCATGGAGCCAGAGGTATCCAATAATAAATAAACCGGTAAACGTCGCATTGCCTAAGCTCCTTATCAGCGAATAATATTGGTTTGATCAGTAATCTGGTCAGCGTTATTTAATTTGTTGAATTTTATGTTTTATCACATCTGTTGTTATTGCTGTAGGCGGATTGATGACAAATTATGTCATCAATCCGTTGCAGGCTGATACACGCCCGTAGCGTGTTCATACAGGGCTTAAATAAACGGCAGAATGTGCGGGATAATGTCGTTAAAGGTACGGCCATGCACATTTTCACCAATGGCATGCATTTTCCAGGCACCATTGTGGCGGTAAATCTTGGCAATAATCAGGCCGGTATGCGCGCCCTGACTGGACAGGCTGTAACGTGCCACCTCATTGTTGCTGGACTGATCCACCAGGCGGCAAAATGCATTGTTTACCTTTTCAAAGGTTTGACCACGGAAACTGCTCACGGTAAAAACCAGTGACTTTACCTGTGCAGGGATCGCATTCAGGT
>JASLIR010000011.1 GCA_030152125.1 Alkanindiges sp. | reverse complement strand
AAAAATCACCAATATCGCAAAGAGGCTTATTTTTATAAATTAAATAAGCAATTTCAAAATGATGGGCGACGACGTAGTTTTCTGATGCAGCTAATACTTCGTTTAATAAGTTCATGGGAGTCACTTAGTTCTTATCTTTGTTAAGTAAGCAGTATCTTACAAAGCCTTCCAGTTATGCTTTGTCAGTTTGCTAGTAAGTTGCTGCCCAACCACGTCAATACTAATTTTTTAATACTGTTTGTCAAGAATAAGTATACAGCCTTTCTCTAGCAGTTATGGTTCATTAAACTCCATCTTGTTAGAAGAGATCATCCGCATTATCGGATAACTGTTGGCAAATAGCTTGATGCTTCGGCTTCAATGCTATCAGTACATACCACTAGTACATCTTTTGTAATGGTGGTTTTCATAAGTAGTTTTCTATAATATACATCTAGCTATAGAATTTAGCATGAATATATGCTTTGTTGATAACAATCACTATATTTTTGGAAAAACTATTTTTGTAATTTTATAGTATTAATTTTAAGGCCTTTTTGGTTTTTAATTTTGAAACTTTATCGGCAAGCGTCCACGAAGACATTTTTTTCTGGGAATCTTCAAAATTACAAATATGTACCCAATAATCCCGGCGATGTGCTTTATTAGGAGATTCAATAATGTCCTCAATAATTGTAAAAAGGCTTTTAAGTGCTGCTTTTTGACGATAAAGTTGTACAGAGTCTACTAGCTGAAGCTTCGTTGTCATTTCGGGATTAATATTTGTATTCTCACTATTTAAAGCCACATGCCACTGACCATGAGCAATTTTATTACGTAATAAGCGGGGGTCATCGATATAGCTCTTAATGAGAGTATTAAGTTTTTGCTGAGTGTTAGGAATGTGATTTGATTTTTGTCCTTGAACTTTACCGAGAGCCAGTTCGACACATTTTATCCAAGCATCTACAATATCTGCCTTTGCTTTTCTCTTTATTTGGGATATTTCATTTAAAGTTAATCCACAGGGGGTATGAATTATTTTTGAAAATATAGCCTCAGCATAAGCACAGTAAATTTGAGCTAGTATTTTGGTAAAAGTGTCAATCGCCACACCATTATTATTTGCGTATGCTATATTGAGAGAGCGATTAACTGTACCCCAAGCTTTTTCAAGCACTCTCACATTTTCTGTTTGTGCTTCAAAAATTTTTTTTCGGTCTGCTTCGATCATAATTTTACCTACTCGGAATCGAACCGAGATATTACAGTTTAAAAAAGTAATGTCTTACCATATTAAACGATAGGTCTATTGAGATGTTAGCAATAATGTTTTAATTGGGCAAGCCAGTTAGTTAACTATTTTAACGCCATCTCCCATACCATCTGCGTTAGCTCATCAATTTTTACCTTGCCTTCCGGCTTGTACCATGTGACTGTCCAGGAAATAGAGCCACCCACCAAACGCCGCCAGATAAAGGCATCATGCTTGATTTTGCCTTGCTCACGCAGGCGGTTAATCACGCCCAGCCATATGTCCTCATACTCGTTACGCATGGTCAGCAGGTAGTCCTGCCGGGCTTTGGACAGCGAATGCCACTCAAACACCAGTACTGCCATGGCTGCACCAATATCCCCAGTAATTGACATCAGTTCTGCACGGATTAAATGGCGCAACTGTTGTTCCGGGTCGGTAGATTGTGCAGCGGCATCGTACATGCGCGCCAGGTTAAAAATAATGGTTTGCTCCATCACGTTAGCCAAAATGTCTTCTTTAGTCTTAAAGTGATGAAACAGGCTGCCGGACTGAATGCCAATAAACTGCGCCAGCTCACGCACGGTGGTTTTTTCATAACCCTGCTTGTTAAACAAATAGGCTGCACCCAGTAGCAAACGCCCGCGCGGGCTATCATCAAAACAGCTAATCGGTGGAATTTGTTCAATGGAGCTGGCAATCATGCGGCGTTACTCAATCCTGTGCGGGAAGCTTTCAATGTGGCGTTATGCCATATTGTAACTAAATTCGCTGCCATGCGCCGTATAGCCTTGTTTAAAAAACAATTAACAGGGTGCTTATCGGAAATGACAACTTTAGCCACTACTTTCTCACAACAGCATAACATTTTGCTATTTACAAACCAAGCGCTTGCTTGGTAGTGTACGATCAAGTTTAAATCAGGGTAATGAGTACAGCTCATGTCTAGTCAGGATCAGGATGTCTTAAATAACAAGCCGCTGGTAAAAATTGGTTGTGCCTCAGGCTTTTGGGGTGATACCAACACAGCAGCCTTTCAACTGGTGCATTTAGCAGATATTGATTATCTGGTGTTTGATTATCTGTCGGAAATTACCATGTCGATTATGGCTAAAGCCATGATGACAGACGCGGCACATGGTTACGCGCTGGATTTTGTCAGCCGGGTGATGGCACCGCTGATCAAGCAAATCAGCCAGAAAAAAATCAAGGTGATTAGCAATGCCGGTGGGGTAAACCCACTGGCTTGCCGCGATGCCCTGCAAAAAGTGATTGATGAAAAAGGGTTGGATTTAAAAGTGGCAGTGGTGCTGGGTGATGACTTGTTGCCCAAGCATGCCGAGCTAAAACAGCAGGCTGTCACTGAAATGTTTAACGGTGAGCCACTGCCTGCACATGTGGCCAGCAGCAATGCCTATCTGGGTGCAGTGGCAATTCGTGATGCGCTGGATTTGGGTGCCGATATTGTCATCACTGGCCGTGTGGTGGATTCCGCGGTGGTGCTGGCGCCTTTACTGCACGAATACAAATGGTCTTTAGAGGATTATGATCGCTTGGCTCAAGGTTCGCTGGCTGGCCATGTGATTGAGTGTGGCGCACAGTGTACCGGCGGTAACTTTACCGACTGGCGACTGGTGCCGGGCTTTGACAACATGGGCTTCCCGGTTGTGGAAGTAAGTGAAGACGGCTCTTTTGTAGTGACCAAGCCAGCGGGCACGGGTGGCCTGGTATCGGTAGGCACGGTGGCCGAGCAAATCGTCTATGAAATTGGCAACCCGCAAGCCTATTTGCTGCCGGATGTAACGGCTGACTTTAGCCAGGTACAGCTGGAGCAGGTGGGTGAAAACCGGGTGAAAGTAACCGGCGCTACAGGCCGTGCTCCAACCACCCAATACAAGGTAAGCGCGACTTACCCGGATGGCTACCGCGTGCTGGTCAGCTTTTTAATTGCGGGCCGGGAAGCTCCGCAAAAAGGCGAAACTATTGCCAATGCCATTTTAAATAAATGCGAGCGTGTGCTGGCCTTGCGTTCCGTGCCGCCATTTAGTGAAAAATCAGTAGAAATCCTGGGTATTGAAAGCACGTACGGTGCACACGCACGCCATACTGACAGCCGTGAAGTGGTAGTGAAAATTGCGGTGAAGCACATGTTTAAGGAAGCCTGCATGTTCTTTGCCTCGGAAATTGCCCAGGCTTCTACCGGCATGGCGCCTGCGCTGGCCGGTATTGTGGGTGGCCGCCCTAAAGCATCCCCAGTGGTTAAGCTGTTCTCCTTTTTAACGGATAAAAACCAGCTGAATGTAGAGGTTGATTTTGCCGGGCAACGTCAAGCAGTCAGCCTGCCAGCGGGTACAACGGATCAGTCCTACCAGCAGCATGCTGTGGGTGAAGTTGCCAGCTATAACGGTGATGAAATTGAAGTGGC
>JASLIR010000390.1 GCA_030152125.1 Alkanindiges sp. | reverse complement strand
ACCTCAACCTGCCGGGTTACCCCGCCAACACGGGCAACCGCACCAACGCCTTTAACCTGTAATATGGCACGGCTGATGTCATAATCGACAAACCATGACAGGGCTTCTTCATCCAGCCGTGGCGATTGCACGGTGTAGGTGAGAATCGGCGCACCGGACAAATTGATTTTACTGACAATCGGGTCACGCAAGTCACCGGGCAGGTCGGAACGTACCTGCGCCACGGCATTACGCACATCGTCCAGTGCTTCCTGCAGGGGTTTTTCCAGGCGGAATTCTGCGGTAACAATCACCACGCCATCCTGAATGGTGGTGTACTGGTTTTTCAGGCTTTGCAGGGTGGCAATGGAGTTTTCCAGCTTGCGCGCCACCTCGGTTTCCAGTTGCGGTGGTGCGGCACCAGGCAGTGCAGCTGTCACCGTAATCATGGGTAATTCAATGTCCGGGAAGGACTGAATTTTCATCCAGTGAAAACACATCAGGCCTGTGATACTAAGCATGATGAATAACATAATGCTCGGTATGGGGTTGCGGATGGACCAGGCAGAAAAATTCATTCCTGGCCTCCCTGATCCGCGGTCAACTGTTTAACCAGTGGCGAAGCTTCAGTGGCTTTGGCAACCGTTACCAGGTCACCATCCGACAGGAAGCTGGTACCGCTGGCTGCCACACGTACTTCATCCTTTAATTCCGGTACTTCAATGCGGTTACCCACACGGCGCCCCAGCGTTACTTTTTGCTGGCTGACCCGGTTTTTATTATCCACAATAAATACATAGGCAAAGCCATCACGCAGCAGCACGGCACCCTGTGGTACGGTGACTGCTGGCTTGCTGCCCAGTAAAAATTCACCTTTGGCGTACATGCCCATACGGATGGCAGAAGACGCAGGCAAGTCAACATACACCAGACCATAGCTGGTTTCCGGGTTAATCACCGGGGAAATCATACGGATGGTACCCATCACAGCGGTACGCTGTGGGTTGGGTGAAAACACCTTAACCGCCATGCCTTGTTTTAGCTGGTACAACTCGGTGGAGGTTACTTCGGCACGCCATTCCAGGCGCTGGTCACGAATCAGGCGGAATAACTCCTGACCGGTTTGCGCCAGCGAACCTGCTGTGGCAGTACGGGCGGAAATAATGCCGTTGTCCGGCGCTACAACACGGGTTTGAGACAGGCGCAGTTCATCCGCATCTACCTTGGCCAGTGCCGCATCCAGCCGGGCTTGTGCGGTTTGCTGGTTGGTCTGGTATTGTGCCGCTTCCTGGCTGGACATGGCACCGGTATTCTTTAGGCCCTGAATACGCTTGGCATTGGCAGCGGCTTCTGCCAGTACTGCTTTTGCTTCGGCAGCCTGGGCTTTGGACTGGGCTAAGTCGGCCTGAATCGTATCACTGTTAATCTCGGCTAGTACCTGGCCTTTTTTAACCACATCACCCACGTTCACATTCACATGTGTCAGGCGCAGGCCGGAAATTTCACTGCCGATCACCGCTTCCTGCCAGGCAGCTACTGTGCCATTGGTACTTAAGCTTTGTTCCCAGTTCTGGGTTTGCGGGTTAACCACGGATACACTAAGGGCTGGTTGTGGCTTGGCGTCAGCACTTTGTGCCGTTTTCTGTTTTTCTGTTTTCTGCGTGATAAATTGCATCATGCCAATAATCAGCACAATAATGACAATCACGGCAATCCAAAGTATGCCCTTGGTGCGGCGGTTGGTTTGTTCAGAAGGCTTGGCCACCGTAATAGGGGTGGTCTGTTCTGGTTGAGGCGGTGTATTTTCGGCGGTCATTCGCAAACCCTTTTTGAGCATCATTGCTTTCTATGTGGTTGAGCCGTAGTGTATTGCATGTTCTTGTCAACTATCCAGTATAAAACGTGTATACTCTTTTGCTTAAAATAAGCGTGCGAGTAATGCGGATGACGACAAAAACGGATGATAGCCACTGGCAAAACACAGCAAACCAAGATACGGCTATCAACACAACTTCTCTGGCTGAGTTACGTCAACAGATTGATCAGGTGGATCAGCATATCCATCAATTGTTAAACCAGCGTGCCAAACTGGCCGAAGGTGTTGCCAAAGCCAAATTTGCCGAAGAAGTGAATCCGGTGTTTTATCGTCCCGAGCGTGAAGCACAGGTGCTGCGCAATGTCATGGCGCGTAATACCGGCCCGTTGTCTGATGAAACCGTTGCGCGTATTTTCCGTGAAATCATGTCGGCCTGCCTTGCTTTGGAAGCCCCGCAAACCATCGCTTTCCTGGGGCCGCAGGGCACCTTTACTGAAGCTGCTGCCATCAAGCATTTTGGGCATCAGGCAATTACCAAACCGCTGGCAACCATTGATGAAGTGTTCCGCGAAGTTGAAGCGGGCAGTGCCCATTATGGTGTGGTGCCGGTAGAAAACTCTTCCGAAGGCGTGGTAAACCACACGCTGGACTGTTTTATTGCTTCCAACCTGTATGTGATTGGCGAAGTTGAATTGCGTATTCACCACCAGTTTCTGGTGGCACCCAATACCAAGCAGGACAGCATCAGCAAGATTTATGCGCACCAGCAAACACTGGCGCAATGCCGCAAGTGGCTGGATGCACATTACCCCGGTGTAGAGCGCGTGGCGTTGAATAGCAATGCCGAGGCAGCGCGCCGTATAAAATCGGAGTGGCATTCCGCAGCCATTGCCGGTGAAATTGCTGCCGAGCTGTATGACCTTAAAATTCTGCATGCCAATATTGAAGATAACCCGAGCAATACCACACGCTTCCTGATTATTGGCCGCGACGAAGTGCCAGCCAGTGGTGTGGATAAAACCTCGCTGCTGATATCTGCGCATGATCGTGCCGGGGCCTTAATTGAGATTCTGGCACCGTTTGCTACCCACCAGATCAGCCTGACCAGTATTGAAA
>JASLIR010000389.1 GCA_030152125.1 Alkanindiges sp. | reverse complement strand
CTTCCAGAGTGGCGCTGGCGTACAGTTCCAGGTTGCGCAAGGCAATGCCCAGCATGCCGAATTTAAAGCGGATCATTTCGCCCTGTTCCGTAACCCGAATAGCGCCTTTAACCGAACCCGGCGGCTGCGACAGCAAGGCCTGATGGGTAGGCGCACCACCACGGCTGATAGAGCCGCCACGGCCATGAAACAGGGTCAGGGTGACGCCGTGTTTTGCCGCCACCTGGGTGAGCTGTTCCTGTGCGCGGTATTGCGCCCAGTTGGCGGCCAGAAAACCGGCATCCTTGGCCGAGTCGGAATAGCCAATCATGATTTCCTGTCTGGCCTGGCCGCTTTTCGGGTCGCTAATGGCCTGCTTGTACCAGTCGATACTAAGCAGCTGGTTCAGGCTGTCGGCAGCGTTGTTTAGGTCTTTCAGGGTTTCAAACAGTGGTACCACCCGCATGGGGTGCTTAATTTCTGCTTCTTTCTGCAGCAGCATCACTGCCAGCACATCACTGGGATATTCCGCCATGGAAATCACATAGGCACCCAGTGAGTGCTGGGGCTGTTTGGCCAGCATGCGCACGGTTGCCAGTACTTCCTGCACATTGTCGGAAAGGATGCTGGCATCCGCTGCTGCATTCAAGTGCTGGGGCAGCAGGGGTCGGGGATTGGCCAGTTCCTGCAGCAGAAAGGCCTGACGCTGGCTTTCATCCCAGTCCAGATAACGGCCTACACCCAGATATTCGGTAATGGCGTTTACCGCTTCACGATGCCGCCCGGACTCCTGCCGGATATCCAGCTTTAGCAGTTCTATACCAAAACAGGCCACCCGGCGGATCAGGTCCAACAGGCCGCCATTGGCAATGTCCTGCATGTTGCAGGCCACCAGTGAGCGGTAGCACAGCAACAGCGGTTGCATCAGTTCATCACTGTGATGGTACACCCCTGCATCATCCGCCTGTTCACCGCGAATACGCGCATGCGTCCATTCCCGGGTTTTTTCCAGCCGGTCACGCACGCTGCGTAACAGGTCGCGGTAAGGCTCTTTTGAACTGGTGCCAATTGCGTTGCGCAGTTCATCACTACAGGTTTCCATGGATAAATCCCAGCGCAGCGCATCAATATCGCGCCAGAACAGGTCAGCAGCCTGCCAGCGCGACAACAGTAGTACTTCCTGCGTTACCGCATGGGTCACATTGGGGTTGCCATCACGGTCACCCCCCATCCACGAGGCAAAGCGGATAGGCGCATGATCCAGTGGTAAATGCTTGCCGGTATAGAAAAAAGTGACCTCATCCAGTTCCTGCACAAACATGGGAATGGCTTTCCACAGGGTTTGCTCAATGGCAGTAAAGCCCCATTTGGCTTCATCCACCGGGGTAGGCTTGTGGCTGCGGATTTCATCGGTATGCCAGGCGGCGGTAATTTCACGTTTCAGGTGTGACAGTACGGCTTTTTTTTCCTGCGGGCTGAGTTTCTGTTTATCCAGTATTTCCAGGCAGTCACTGATGTCATCATATTTTTGAATGAGGGTGCGGCGGCTGATTTCGGTCGGGTGTGCGGTTAGTACCAGCTCCACGTTCATGGCCAGAATAGCCTGCCATAGCGCATCTCCGCTAATCCCTTTGGCAACCAGCCGTGGAATCAGCTCCTGCAGGGAGCCTGCCTGTGGCTTAACATCTTCCATGCATTGCCAGGCACGGCGGCGGCGCACGCGGTGGTATTGCTCGGCAATATTGGCCAGGTTAAGAAACTGGGTAAAGGCACGCGCTACTGGCAGCAGTTCATCTTCATGCAGTGAAGACAGTAACTGGTCCAGTTGCAGCTTGGCATTGTGGTCGCCATCGCGGGTTTGCTTGGATAAATGCCGGATCTGTTCAACCGTATCAAACACGCCCTGACCAACCTGCTCTTTCAGGGTTTGCCCCAGCAGGTTACCCAGCAAGCGTACATCGTCACGCAAGGCAGCGTGCGGGTCATGCTGTGGGCTTTGCAGCGCAGCGCTATCCAGTGTGGTCATTATTTATCCTGCCAGGCTTATAGCTGATGCTTTGACTATAAGCGACAAAAGGCAGGGCGGATAGCGCTTTCCTGTGAAAAAAATGTTTATACAAAATTAGTGTTTAAGCGCCCGCACGGACTGTGTTACTGGTAGGCATAAGCAATCAGAAAGCGTTCTACAGCTTTCTCTGCCAGGGCTTTTAGTTCGGCATCGGTTGGACGTGGTTCAATTTCAAACAGCACGCGCATGTGCAGGCAACCGGACAGCATGCTCAGGAAATGTTCTGCCGCCACCTTGTTGTCCGGTACGATCAGCTTGCGTTGCTGGTGTGCCTGTGCCAGCAGGCGGGTCATGTGGTTTTGCACCCGTGCCGGGCCAGCCTGATAAAACTTGTGTACCAGTGAGGGGTTTTGCTTGGTGGCTCCACACATCAGGCGGTGCAGTTCCAGCCCTTCACTGCTGTAAATGACTGACTGAAAGCGGGTGGCAATGCTCAGCAGGGTTTTTTCCAGCGGGGTTTCTTCTTTCAGGTCAAAGTCCGGTGCTGGCAGCTGGTTTTCGCAGTGCGCTTCTACCGCAGCCACAAACAGGGTTTCCTTGTCGTGAAAGTGGTTATACACCGTCAGTTTGGATACCCCGGCTTCCAGCGCAATGCTGTCCATACTGCTGCCTTCAAACCCGTATTTTAAAAACAGGGTTTTGGCCGCCTCCAGAATGGCCTGACGTTTGGCAAGGTCTTTAGGACGACCGATGGAGGCAGCTGGCGCTTGGCGTGGCATATAGGGTACTCAAAAAATAGGCTGGCAATTTATTGTACTGCATAGTTTACTTTAATTTATAAACTGAGTAGTATAAAAATTACAAATAGAGTAAATATTCTACTACTCCCCCCTATACATCAGTTGAATCAGATCAGGAAGCCGGTCATGAATCCACGATTAAGCGTTTTCCTCAGTTGCCTGGGTTTAGTGTTATTAACCACCACCGCCTGCCAGCGCAAAGAGCCGCCGCCCGAGTCACCGCGCGCTGTGATGGTGGCGCATCCGGTATTAAATCAGGCCAGCATTAATAGCTATGCGGGCGAAGTGCGCAGCCGCGAGGAGTCGATATTATCCTTCCGCGTGCCGGGAAAAATCAGCCAGCGCCTGGTGAACGTGGGTGACCGGGTGACGGTGAATCAGCCACTGGCACGACTGGATGCCACCGATGCCGACCTGAACCTGAGTGCAGCAAAAGCCCAGCTGGAAAGTGCCAGATCTGCTGCGACGACCGCTAAAACCGAGCTGGACCGTTACCAGCAGCTGGTGGGTTCCAATGCGGTCAGCCGGTCACAGTACGACCAGATTGCCAACCAGTATAAAAATGCCCAGGCCGGCTTGCAGCAGGCACAATCCAATTATGAGGTGGTGCGTAACCAGAGCGATTATTCGGTGCTGCGAGCCAATCAAAGTGGTGTGATTGTGGCGCGCCAGATTGAAGTGGGACAGGTGGTGGCTGCCGGTCAGGCAGCGTATACACTGGCAATTGATGGTGAGCGCGAGGTACTGATTGGTATCCCGGAGCAACTGATCAGCCAGTTTAAGGAAAGGCAGCCGGTGCGGGTGTCCATGTGGTCCGACCCTAACCGTCTGTGGCCAGCCTATGTGCGTGAAGTGTCGCCTGCGGCGGATGCTTCCAGAACCTATGCAGTACGGGTGTCGTTTGAAGACCGCAATGCGCCGGTAAAGATTGGCCAGAGCGCGCGGGTGTTTGTCAGCAATTCTACTGCTGCTGACCAGTTACAGTTACCTTTGTCCGCCATCAGCGCGGAACAGTCACAAAGCTTTGTCTGGGTGCTGGATGGCAAATCTTCCAGCTTAAAGCGCCGTGTGGTGACCATAGGTGCCTATGGCCGCGATAGCGTACCGATTTTGTCTGGCCTGAACCGCGAGGACTGGGTGGTGATTGGTGGCGTACATATGCTGCATGAAGGGCAGAAAGTAGCGCCGGTAGACCGGGATAACCGTCCGGTAACGGCTGCACCTGCCGCTAAAACAGCCTTATAGGGAAGGATGCCATCATGCGTTTTAACCTTTCCGAATGGGCGATCCAGAATCGCCAGATTGTGCGTTATTTCATGCTGTTACTGGCGGTGGTGGGCGTACTGTCCTATTCCAAGCTGGGACAAAGTGAAGACCCGCCATTTACTTTTAAAGTGATGGTGATTCAAACCTACTGGCCGGGTGCTACGGCAGAGGAGGTGGCGCTACAGGTCACCGACCGCATTGAAAAGAAAGTAATGGAAACCGGCAACTACGACAAGGTGGTGGCGTATTCCCGTCCCGGCGAGTCGCTGGTGACCTTTATGGCGCGCGACTCCATGCACTCCGAAGAGATTCCGGACCTGTGGTACCTGGTGCGCAAAAAAGTCGGTGATATCAAGCAAACCTTACCGGCAGGCGTGCAGGGGCCATTTTTTAATGATGAATTTGGCGATACCTTTGGCAATATTTATGTGCTGACCTCGGATGGCTTTAGCTATGCCACCATGAAGGAATATGCCGACCGTATCCAGTTGCAGCTACAACCTGTGAAGGATGTGGGCAAGATTGACCTGGTGGGCTTACAGGATGAAAAAATCTGGATTGAGCTGTCCAACACCAAGGCCATTAACCTTGGCCTGCCTTTAGGCGCTGTGCAGCAGGCACTGGAAGCGCAAAACGCCATTACTCCTTCCGGTTACTTTGAAACGGCAACGGATCGTATCCAGCTGCGGGTTAGTGGCGCCTTTAAAAGTGTAGATGACATTAAAAACATGCCCATCTACGTGGCAGGCCGCACCCTAAAAGTGAGTGATATTGCCGAGGTGTACCGTGGTTTTTCCGACCCGGCACAGCCACGCATGCGTTTTATGGGTAAAGATGGCATTGGCATTGCGGTATCCATGAAAAAAGGTGGCGACATTCTGGCGCTGGGTAAAAGCCTGGAGCAGGAGTTTGCCCGTATCCAGAAAACCCTGCCGGCGGGGATGACCTTAAGCAAGGTGTCCGACCAGCCTGCGGCGGTAAAAGACAGCGTGGGTGAGTTTGTGCGTGTGCTGGCAGAGGCGGTGATTATTGTACTGCTGGTCAGCTTCTTCTCGCTGGGTTTCAGAACTGGCATGGTGGTGGCGTTAACTATTCCGCTGGTGCTGGCCATGACCTTTGCTGCCATGCATTATTTTAATGTGGGCCTGCACAAAATCTCGCTGGGGGCACTGGTACTGGCATTGGGCCTGCTGGTGGACGATGCCATTATTGCCGTGGAAATGATGGCAATTAAAATGGAGCAGGGCTTTAGCCGCTTAAAGGCGGCTGGCTTTGCCTGGAGTACCACGGCATTTCCCATGCTGACCGGTACGCTGATTACGGCTGCCGGCTTTTTGCCAATCGCCACCGCGCAGTCCGGCACTGGCGAATATACCCGTTCCATTTTTGAAGTGGTCACCATTGCCTTGTTAGTGTCGTGGATTGCTGCGGTTATTTTTGTACCGTATCTGGGTGACCGTTTATTGCCGGACATGACCCAGCATGGCCAGCAAAAGCCGTGGTATCAGCGCCTGTTTAAGCGTAAAAAAGCGGATGCGCAACAGGAACCCATTACGCAGGTACAGGTAACTGAAGCACAGGCATTATCGCCAGAAAGTGGTGCTGTTGTTGCAGCTTCGCATGCGCATGACCCCTATGCCAGCAAGTTTTATCAGCGTTTCCGTGGCCTGGTGCGCTGGTGCGTGACTTACCGCAAAACGGTGATTGTGATTACCCTGGCGCTGTTTGCAGTATCCATCGTCATGTTTGGCATGGTGCAGCAGCAGTTCTTCCCGCCGTCCAACCGTGCCGAAATCATGGTGGACTTAAAACTGGCCGAAGGGGCGTCACTAAAAGCCACCGAAGCTCAGGTACGCAAGCTGGAAAAACTGTTGCAGCAAAAAGAAGGGATTGAAAACTATGTGGCCTATGTAGGCACCGGTTCGCCGCGTTTTTATTTACCGCTGGACCAGCAGTTGCCACAGGCCGGTTTTGCCCAGTTTGTGGTACTGGCAAAATCGCTGGAAGAGCGTGACAAATTGCGCTGGTGGCTGGTGGATACTTTGCATCAGCAATTCCCGGATGTACGCAGCCGGGTGTCGCTGCTGGAAAATGGCCCACCGGTGGGTTACCCCATCCAGTTCCGGGTTTCCGGTGAACACATTGAAAAAGTGCGCGAGATTGCCCGTCAGGTGGCAGGCAAGGTTTCGGAAAACCCCGAAGTCACCAATGTGCACCTGGACTGGCAGGAGCCCAGCAAGGTTATCTATCTGGATATTGACCAGGACCGTGCGCGTGCACTGGGTGTGACCAGTAGTGATCTGTCGCGCTTTATTCAAAGCTCCCTTAGTGGCCTGAGCCTGAACCAGTACCGTGAAAAGCGTGAGCTGATTGAAATCCGCGTGCGTGGTGATGCCAGTGAACGTGCACAGGTGGATGCCTTGTCCAGCCTTGCAGTCCCCAGCAACAACGGGGGCAGTGTACCGCTGTCGCAAATTGCCAGCATCCGCTATGGCTTTGAGGAAGGCATTATCTGGCACCGTAACCGCTTGCCAACTGTGACCGTGCGTGCAGATATTCGCGGTAAGCAGCAACCGGTCACTTTGGTCAATCAGATTTCACCCACGCTGGATGGTATCCGCCAGCAGCTGCCAGCTGGTTATTTATTGCAGGCCGGTGGTACGGTGGAAGATTCGGCACGTGGCCAGGCCTCGGTCAATGCTGGCATGCCCTTGTTTTTGGCGGTGGTGATGACCCTGCTGATGCTGCAGCTACGCAGTATTTCGCGCTCGCTGATGGTATTGCTGACTGCGCCGCTGGGGCTGATTGGGGTGGTGCTGTTCCTGCTGTTGCTAAACAAGCCCTTTGGTTTTGTGGCCATGCTGGGCACCATTGCCCTGTCGGGGATGATCATGCGTAACTCGCTGATCCTGATTGACCAGATTGAGCAGGACATTCTGTCCGGCCTGACCCCATGGGATGCAGTGATTGAATCGACTGTGCGCCGTTTCCGCCCGATTGCCCTTACGGCAGCCGCAGCGGTACTGGCCATGATTCCATTGTCTCGCAGTATCTTCTTTGGTCCGATGGCGGTGGCGATTATGGGTGGCCTGATTGTGGCAACGGCCTTAACCCTGCTGTTCCTGCCGGCATTGTATGCGGCCTGGTTCCGGGTGAAAAAGGAGCCGTCCACCTCCTAAGTCCTTACACGATTTTCCTTAGGATACTCTGGCATGTCATAAAAAAGCATGGCATGCTAGGGGCACTTAATATTTGCGTCACTTTGGTCACTGGTGCATGCAAATATGACAGTTTTTGGAAGACGCTTTTGGAAGATATTGGGAGGCGCGCTGCATGACAGTTAATGGATATGCGCAACAGGAACGATGGATGTTGGTCGCGTATATGCTGATGGCGCTGTCCTTGTTTGTAGGGTTTACCCTGCTTATTTCTTACTGGATTAGCCACCAGTTGCTGGCTAACCCACTGGAAGTCTGGACACGCTCGCATGGTTTCTGGATTATGCGCACCTGCATTGTGTTTTTAAGCCTGATGCTGATTACTGCCTTATTGAGCCTGCCTTTATTCTGGCTGTCTGTGACCAGCCTGTACGGCATGATTTGTGCGGGTATTGCGGCCGGTTTTGCCATTATCTCCTGGCTGTGGTTATTCTTCCGTACTGCACATGGTATTCGCCGCTATATTGGCGGTAAGGCTGTATATTAATTGCACCCGCTTTTACCCGTAGGCTAATGCCTAAAAGCCTTGAATATTTCAAGGCTTTTTAGTTTTTGTACTTAACCTGCCTTTGGATTAAGCGGCTTTTGCTTTTAAAGTCATTCGCAACTGTCCGAGGCATGAGCAGCACCGCTGCGCAAGTGCGAAGCTCTACATATAAATTTATACATGTAAGTCAACACTGTAAAATGTAACCTACCTTGGTGGTATAAAACCTTGCGCGATATATCGCTCATGCGAATGACAATGGCTTTGCCTACTTTGGCCAAAACCAAAGTAGGTCGAACCGAAGGTTAATCCTCACGCTAAACCGTGAAGCAGTAAGACTCCGTTGTGTAAAATAAATATAAATTAAAATGTTAAGCTTTGATTTATGCCGAACTCAGGTTGCTTAAGGTTTAACCGCTACAGCCTGCACCAGTCGACCCGGTACGATACCGCTGCTGACAATTACCCCCACAATAACCAGCAGGGTGCCCAGCACTTGCCACTGGTTGGGCAATGCGCCAAAGGCAATGGCAACCAGCATGCTAAACACCGGTACCAGATTAAAAAAGCTGGCAGCACGGGCAGCCCCTACTTTCTGAATGCCATTAAACCAGAACAGATAAGCAATCATGGAACCGAACACCGCCAGATACAGCAAGGCAGCATGTGTCAGTAAGGGCGCTTGCGCAATGGCAGTAAAGGGCTGCTCAATGCTCAGGCTCAGTATGGCCAGTACAATGGTGCCAAACAGCATGGAAAAGCTGGTGGTTTCCAGCGTGGTGGCATTTTTTACCAGCTTGCGGGACAAAATGGATGCCAGCACAAAGGAAATACTGCCGCCCAGAATAATCACATCGCCAATTGCCACCTTTAAATGCAACAGGTGCAATAGCTGGCCCTGGGTAATGACCAGTAATACCCCGGCCAGGCCAAACAGCAGGCCAATACTTTTGGCAGTATTCAGTTTTTCCCCTTCCAGCAACCAGGCCAGCAGCATGGTGGTTAGCGGTGTGGTAGCCATGATTAAGGCACCATTAATGGCTGATGTCGTATGCAGGCCATAAAACATGGCCATATTAAAACCCACCACGCCCAGTACCCCAATCAGCACATAGGCCAGCAGGTTTTGTTTGAGTGCCGACCAGCGCAGTTGCCCCATCATGCCGAAGATAAGCAGCAAGCCGGCGCTAGCCACCACAAAGCGCTCTGCCGCTGCGGTAATGGGGGGCATATGCTGAATGATGTATGCCCCGGCATTAAAGTTGGAACCCCAGAAAAAGGTAGTGAGCACAATACCGGCATAGGCATAGCTTAAGGATTTGTTCATGACTTTTTACCCTGTATCACGAGAAATGATTTTGAGCGCAAGCTGATCTGTGTACAATTCCCTATAGCTGCACAGTTAATGTGCAAATTTGCACATTGGTGGCGTGAGTAAGATGATGAGGGCGGACTAAATATGGACTGGGAAAACCTGCATTATTTTTCGGTATTTGCACAGCAAAAGTCGTTGTCCGCGGCTGCACGGGTGCTAAAGGTAGACCATGCCACCGTTGCCCGGCGCATTAGTGCACTGGAAAGCCAGTTGCAATTGAAGCTTGTAGACCGGCGCCCACGTACCTATGTACTGACGGCCGAAGGCGAGAAAATTGCCGGGATGGCGGCGCGCATGATGGAAGAGACCTTTAGCATTGGCCGGGTTGCCAAGGCCGGACAGGCAGAGCTGCATGGCGAGGTGTCCATGAGTTTGCCGCCAGCCACTGCAGCACATTTTATTGTGCCGCGCTTAAACCGCTTGCGGCAGCAGTATCCGCATATCCATTTGCGCGTGGTGGTGGAAACCCGTTTTGCCTCCTTACAACACAGTGAGGCCGACATTGCCGTGCGGCTGGCGCGTCCGGTGGAGGAAGGGCTGGTGAGCCGCAAAATAGCACAACTGCCATTTGGCCTGTATGCCTGCAGCGATTATCTGGCCAGCAGAAGCCCTGCGCAGTATGAGTTTATTGGCCTAGACGAAAGCCTGATTAGTTCCATACAACAGCGCTGGCTGGCAGAGATTCAGCAAGGCCGCCCCATTGTTTTAAAAACCAACAGTCCGGATATGCAGCGTGTAGCGGCCAGTGCCGGGGTAGGTATTGCCATATTGCCCTGCTTTATGGGCGAACAAGGTGGCTTGCAGCGCATCCCCTGCCAGCGGGTTAACATGATGCGCGAGGTATGGCTGGCGGTACATCAGGATTTACACCATAGCCCGCTAATCCGTGTGGTGATGGATTTTCTGGTGGCGTGTTTTGAGGATAGTGCTGACGTGGACAGAAAAAGTTAAACAGGGGAGATAACCATGCAAAAAATAAAATTAATCCAGGGTGATATTACTAAAATAACAGCCGATGCCATCGTCAATGCAGCTAATACCTCCCTGCTGGGCGGTGGTGGAGTGGATGGTGCGATTCACCGGGCTGGTGGACCGGCTATTTTGCAGGACTGCCAGCGCATCCGTGCCCGCCAGGGCGGCTGTGCGGTGGGGGATGCAGTGATTACCACGGCAGGCAACCTGGCCGCCACCTATGTGATTCATAGCGTAGGTCCGCGCTGGCAGGATGGCTTGCATCAGGAATCTGAACTGCTGGCCCAAGCCTATGCCAGCTGTTTCGCCTTGATTAATAAACATGAAATTCAAAGTGTGGTATTTCCCAACATCAGTACCGGTATTTACCGCTTTCCCAAACAGCTGGCGGCAGAAATTGCCCTGGCTGCCATCCGGCAGGGCTTGCAGGAAAACCCTCAACTGCAGCAGCTTAGTGTGGTGTGTTTTGAGCAGGACAGCTACCAGATTTACCAGCAGCTATTAAATGACTGAATTGCTATAAAAATTTGCCTAAAGCTGGTTTGATGTTTGCTTGTAGAAGTTGCTGGCAGCTATGCCAAGGGGCAGCTATTTGAGTGCGCTTAAAGAAAAAACTGTGTAACAGCGCTTGTAAAATGGCAGCTTTGCCCCAAGCTTAGCGACAATTGCGTGTTTTAATATTTTTTGTTGGGAGTTATGCCAGCCATGGCAAAAAGAGACTACTACGAAGTTTTGGGTGTGTCCAAAGGGGCTAGCGAAGAAGAAATTAAAAAAGCTTATCGCAAGCTGGCGATGAAGTTTCACCCCGACCGTAACCCGGATAATGCCGAGGCGGAAGACAAGTTTAAGGAAGCGGCTGAAGCTTACGAAATCCTTTCTGATGGCGACAAGCGGGCTGCCTATGACCGTATGGGGCATAGTGCCTTTGAAGGTGGTGCGGGCGGTGGCTTTGGCGGCTTTAATGCGCAGGATATTTTTAGCAACTTTGGCGATATTTTTGGCGACATGTTCGGTGGCCGCAGCGGCGGTGGGCAACAGCGCCAGCGCCGTGGTGCCGATTTACGCTATGTGCTGGAATTAACGCTGGAAGAAGCGGTTAAAGGCGTGAAGAAAACCATCAGCTTTACTGCACCGGCGGTGTGTGAAGCCTGTAACGGTAAAGGTGCTAAAAAAGCCGAAGATGTGGTGACCTGTGGCACCTGTCATGGTTCCGGTCAGCTACGTATGCAGCAGGGCTTCTTTCAGGTTAACCAGACCTGCCCAACCTGTCATGGCCGTGGCAAAACCGTGAAAAACCCGTGTAACGTATGTCATGGTTCTGGTGTAAGTGACCGTAAGCGCACTCTGGAAGTTAGTATTCCTGCCGGTGTGGACAATGGTGACCGCGTGCGCTTGTCCGGTGAGGGTGAAGCCGGTGGTGCAGGCGTGCAGGCGGGCGATTTGTACGTGGAAGTGGTGGTGCGCGAGCATACCGTATTCCAGCGTGATGGCGCCGACCTGTATATGGATGTGCCAATCAGCTT
>JASLIR010000410.1 GCA_030152125.1 Alkanindiges sp. | reverse complement strand
CCAGCATAATGCCGTAGGGTTCGGAAGACAGCACAGGCCCTACAATGGCAAATGCGCTGGGGGTGGAGGACTTGGCAACCAGACCAGCCAGAATATTATCGTCCATTACAAAGGCGGCAGCCCGGCCAGAAGCCACCATGGCAAAAGAATCGGCATGGTCTTTGCCATACACGTTTTGTACGTTAATGGCCTGACCTTTTTCATTCATCTTGATGTATTTGTCGGAGGTGGTGCCGGTAGTGGTAACCACCGCCTTGCCATTTAAGTCACCCAGGCTTTTGATGCCTGAACTCGCTTTTACCACCATACGCACTTCGGTCGCATAATAGTTGGTAGAAAAACTCACCTGTTGCTGGCGCTGCTTGGAGTTGGTGGTGGTGCCACACTCCATATCAATATTGCCAGACAGCAGCTCGGGAATACGGGTAGACGAGGTGACTGCCTTATATTCCACTTTCAGGTTGGGCAGGCCTAACTGTTTTTTAATTTCACTGGCAACACTGTTACACACATCCACGGCATAACCCACCGGCTTACCACCTACTACGTAGGAAATGGGGTCGGATGATTCGCGGTGACCGATGATGATTTTGCCTGAGCTTTTAATTTTTGCCAGCGTATCTACGGCCTGTACCTGCGACATACCGGCGATAGCAGTGCTACACATTGCAATAGCACCAAACAGGCGCTTGTAGGAAAATGACGTCATGTTAACTCCTTGGTATTCCTTTTGTGAGAAGGTCTGTGAGTGAGCCGATGCGTCAAATATGCGACACGGTTATCACTTTTAGCCTGCAAATTTTAAGCCAGCTTTTATTGCAATTCGATATGCGGTCAGAATTGCAATGCAACAGCGAGCTTCCCTAAACCTGTCACTTCTAAAGTATTGTTTGTGGTCTGACCATTAGACATTATGCTAAGCCATGCCGATAAAGAAGTGTGTTTTGGTAAGGAAGTGATAAGTGGCGAGTGACTGGAAAAGCCATAAAAATGAGTTTAAACAATTAAAATATAAGAAGCTTGTTGTGCAGGACATCCTTGTCCCACGATATTGTATTTAGGCTGTATAAAAATTAGGCATACAGGTTGGCAGTGAATGCATGGTGCTCATCTTTATTATTTAAATGATTGTGACGCGGGCGATGGCTGGGGTTTAGCAAGCCATGCTTGATGAGCCGTGCACGCACAATATTGCGGCTGATGCCCAGCAAACGGGCAGTGTGTAACTGGTTCTGGTGGCAGTACTGGTAGGCTGCCTGAATAATTTCGGCTTCCAGTTGTTCATCCAGGTTTTCAATACCATCTTCAAACCAGCTGAGTAATACCTGTTGCAGGCTGCCTTTGCCCGCGCCCGGAGCAGCAAATCCACCATCAAAGCTATGCGCGGCATGTGCTGTTAAACCACTTAACTGAAAATCGCCGGGTTTGATTTCCTGTGCCTTGCATACCAGCAGGGCATGGTGAATGGCATTTTCCAGCTCACGGATATTGCCCGGCCAGTGATAATTTTTTAAAAACTGCTCGGTGCTGGCACTTAAACGTGCAGGTTCATAGCCCAGGCGTTCGCTGTAATCAGCAATAAAATAGCTGGCCAGCGGAATAATATCGGCCGGGCGCAGGCGTAAGGGCAGTAGCTGTACGGATGCCACTTTCAGGCGGTAATACAGGTCTTCGCGGAATTTGCCTGCACGAACCGCCTCTTCCAGTTGTACGTTGGTGGCAGCAATCACCCGGATGCTGAGCTTTTTGGGGTGGCGTGAACCCAGGCGGGTTACCTCGCTTTCCTGCAGTACCCGCAATAGCTTGACCTGAATGGCCAGTGACAAGTCGCCAATTTCATCCAGGAAAATGGTGCCGCCATCAGCAGCTTCAAACCAGCCAGCGCGACTGTCTATTGCCCCGGTAAAAGAACCCTTTTCATGGCCGAACAATTCACTTTCCACCAGGCTTTCTGAAAAAGCACCGCAGTTGACCGCTACAAAGGGTTTATTACGACGATGGCTAAGCTGGTGAATTTGCCGTGCCACCAGTTCCTTGCCGGTTCCGGTTTCACCAATAATCAGTACACCCGCATCGCTGGGGGCAATCTGCTGCAGGCGATCCAGTAGCTCCCTGGACTGTTGGTCTTCAAACACCATGGCAGTAGCACGCTCGGAACGAATCAGTCGCCTGGCATCGGGATGTGTTAATACGCCCATGGGTTGCTCCGCTTGAGTATCAGGTTGTTATCATGTCATTACCATAAGGGCAGCCTATTTTTTAAGCCAATCATAAATTTTGCTATCAATATATGAAAAGCAACAGTTGGCTTTTAAAAGTGCAGAAAAAAGCAGCAAAGTGAGCGATGTATTTAGCTAACTGTTCTAAAATCAACACTAACAACTGTTGATTAATAAACAGTAAATCAGCACTGTAGCGTTGCTGAATCAGCAGCAAACACCAACTTTAAAATTAGTTTATTGAAATATAATAATATTTTTTATGGCACAGGAATTGCCAAAGCAGAGGTAGGGTTTATAACGAATATCAGGTGTTAAATTGAATATTTTCTGGTTTTTACCTACACATGGTGATGGACACTATTTAGGCACAACGGAGCAGGCTCGACCAGTATCGCTGGCTTATTTAAGGCAGATTGCACAGGCAGCAGATAGCCTGGGTTATTACGGTGTGTTGATTCCAACAGGCCGTTCCTGTGAAGATTCCTGGGTAGTTGCTTCTGCACTGGCACCGCTTACCGAGCGTTTGCGTTATCTGGTAGCCATTCGTCCCGGCATTATTTCCCCGACGGTATCGGCGCGTCAGGCAGCCACGCTGGACCGTTTGTCCAATGGCCGTTTGCTGATTAACGTGGTAACGGGGGGTGACCCGGATGAAAATCAGGGTGATGGCTTGTTTTTGTCACACAATGAGCGTTATGAAGCTACCGATGAGTTCTTAAAAATCTGGCGCCGTGTGTTGCAGGGCGAAACTGTTGATTTTGAAGGCAAGCACTTAAAGGTAAAAAATGCCAAGGCGTTGTATCCCCCGGTACAAAAGCCTTATCCGCCGCTGTATTTTGGTGGTTCCTCTGCAGCAGCGCATGATCTGGCGGCCGAGCAGGTGGATGTGTACCTGACCTGGGGTGAGCCACCGCATGCCGTGGCAGAAAAAATTGCTGATGTACGAGAAAAAGCCCGGCAGCAGGGACGTCAGGTCAAGTTTGGTATACGTTTGCATGTGATTGTGCGCCGTACCAATGAGGAGGCATGGCGGGCAGCGGATGAGCTGATTTCGCATATTTCCGATGACACCATTAGCAAGGCGCAGCAGTCATTTGCGCGGTTTGACTCGGTTGGCCAAAAGCGTATGGCTGCCCTGCATGGCGGCAAGCGTGACCAGCTGGAGATATCGCCCAACCTGTGGGCTGGTGTAGGGCTGGTGCGCGGTGGGGCAGGCACGGCACTGGTGGGTGATCCACAAACGGTGGCAGCACGCATTCAGGAATATGCAGACCTGGGCATTGAAAGCTTTATTTTTTCAGGCTATCCACATCTGGAAGAGGCCTACCGTTTTGCCGAGCTGGTATTCCCCTTATTGCCGGAGCCCTATGCCAGCCTGTCACGCTTTGGCCAGACCAACCTGACCGGGCCATTTGGCGAAATGATTGCCAATGATGTATTGCCAAACTCGGCCAGTAACGCTAATCAGCCAGCCGCACAACCTGAAAAGGTATAAAGCCCACTGGCAGCCAGTATGCGTGACATATGCTGGCTGCTACCGTGTGCAGTCAGCATAAACAAAGCCATAGAGATA
>JASLIR010000283.1 GCA_030152125.1 Alkanindiges sp. | reverse complement strand
AAACACTGCAACATTAAACAGCCGATAACGGCATATAAATCATTTAAATCCGGCCAAATTACAGAATGAACCAAATCCAGCTGACCCATGCCCTGCTCAAGTACACGCGTCCAATCGACCTGCTTTCTACCGCACTGCTGTTAATCACGATTGTGGTGCTTTTTATGACGCCTTTTATTTTTAGCATCAGCTGCTTACTGCTGATTGCCGGGGTACTGGGCATTTTCCTGAAATATATTTCACTGCGCCTCAGCTTTGACCGTGAAGTATTTGCCCATTTCAGCCAGCTTGATGCGGAGCAAATTGACCAGCAAACCACGCAAATGGATGCCAGCCTTGCCCAGCTAAAACTGATTAGTGTCAACAGTAGCAATAACAGCTGGAATCAGCGCTGCCAAAGCACTATCCGCCTGATCAGAACCCAGTTTATCCTCTGCTGCCTGCAAGGCATCCTGTTATTATTAATCTGTAGCCTGATTTATATATAAAAAAATGGAAGACCTGCGCCTTCCATTTTTTTAAAACCGGCCTGTTGGCAATCTAGCGAAATCCGGCAGCGTAACCTACCTGCGAAATCTGGTTTACCAGCTCATAACACAGCACAATGGCTTTTTGTTCCGGGTTCCAGAATGCATTTGGCATTTTACAATCCTGCGCGTACAGGCGAACCATCACACTGCCTTCGGGAAACTTGAACTGTTTGAGCGTGGCCTGTAAGCCCTCCAAGATTTTATGCTGGCGGACAAAATGGGCTGCATCACTGGTTTGTTCCGAGGGCTGCACATAATTCAGCGGAACAATAAAGCCATCCACCGGAATACGTAAGGTAGAAACCTGACCGTTGAGAAAGGCTGACCAGCCAGCCGCATTTTGCCTGGCTTCCTGAACACAGCTTTTACGTCTGTCGGCTGGAATATTCATACGCCCGGCCAGTGGCCCCATTACTTCCGGGTCGCTACCGTATAACAGACAGGCAATCTGGTAGCCACGCTGTTCGTCAATGCCATGCTCATCCCACCAGGCCAGCTCCTGCCGGCTTTCTCCGCTCATTTTTGCAGAGGCCAGCCACCATTCCATGGCGGCAATAGCATCGGTGCCATCCTCTCCTTGCGACTGGTCAGGCGACATCCACCAGGTTGCAAAACGATCTGCGGCATCTTCCTCACGGCCCAAAACAGGTATGCCATATAAATCAACAAAGCCATGCCCCATTTCATGCAGCAATACAAACCTGAGTGTACCCACCACAAACTGCTCAAGCGTGGTGCTGTTCTTAAACATGGCCTGCGGTGGTGCCAGGCGAATTTTTTCTGCAGCCTGTACCGCTGTTACGCCACCCAGCAGCAGTAAAAACATCAAATTGCGCAGCATATATTTCATTTATTGTTACCCACAAAAGTGTTGCTACAGTATCCACTGTGCTCCTTGCAAAGATATAACAAGCCAAAGAAAAAACAATCACTTATTTAGGGGATGTGCGCATCATTCATCTGTTTTATTGTTGACAACCTGACCATACAAAAAACGGATCAAACGATATGCTGCATACAACACCAGCCCTATCAAGAGCAGGCTAAAAAGCACCCCAGCTATTAATACCGGCCTGCCAACTTGCTGAACATACTTTTGCAGGAGGTACTGCGGCTTTTCAAACTCATGGTTCTGGATAGCCTGCTGTCTTTGCTCGACCAGCGTCAGATTTTTTACACCTGCCTTTTTAGCTGTTTCGTACAACCAGAATGCCTCTTGCTGGTTAAAGCGGTGCAACTCAATATCGCCCATAAACTGGCTTAAATCCCCCACCACATAGTCGGGTGGCGTTACAAACTTCAGCCGCTCATCAAACTGGACGCGAATGGCCGTATAAGCCTCATCCAGCGTATAGGTACGGTCAGGATAAGCCGTGATTTTATCTATTGAAGGCTTAGGCAATAACTGCTTGCCAAAATCTACATCCAGTACACGATGCTGTACCAGCCAGTGTGGGTCAGCCTGCTGCTTTATTTTCGCCTGCAGAATTTTGACATGCATCCATTCCGTTCCATGGTGCAACGCTGGGTCACGTTTTATATCCTGCTCAATCCAGTGCAGCGCCTCCTTCAACTGGCCGTTCAGTTCATAGGCCGTACCCAGGTTAGCTGCGGTAATACCCAGCCCCGGATGCTGCTGCTCAATGTTTTGCAGTAGCTGTATGGCTTTAGCGTACTCCCCTGCCAGCATATTGAGTACGGCATAATCATTCTGCTTTTTATAATCCTGCGGGGTTTTAGCAAGCTGCAGTTCCAGTTGCTGCATTTCAGCCTGTAGCGCTTTAGGCTCAGGCTTATCATCCAATATAAAAAAAAGATCCTCTCCATATATGTTCATACAGGCATGACTGACCTGAACCGACACCATTAATATCATTAAAAACAAAAATCTATATATTCCAGTTTTTAGCATTTCAGTTATCCGTTTTATGTGTTTTGTCTGTTGCGGCGTACGTAAAAGCCTGCTGTGGATAAAATAACATTTATGCGTTGCTATTTGACCTGTGTTGCCTTAAAATTTGCGCTCCAATTTTATTTGGTTATTTCATTTAGTTTGTCCGGCCTGTCATACAACACAGGATAAGGGGCAAATCAACGATAATAGGTAGTAGTCAATGAAAACGCTCAGCGCAAAACCTGCTGAAGTCAAACACGACTGGTATGTTGTGGATGCTACAGGTAAAACTCTTGGTCGCCTGGCGACTGAAATTGCCCGCCGTTTACGCGGTAAGCACAAAACCATCTACACCCCACACGTAGATACTGGTGATTTCATCATCATCGTCAATGCTGAAAAAGTACACGTTACTGGTACTAAAGCACAAGACAAAAAATACTATCGCCACAGTGAATTCCCTGGCGGTTTGAAAGAAACCAACTTCACCAAACTGATTGGGCACAAGCCAGAAGAAGTTTTGCAACGCGCCGTTAAAGGTATGTTGCCTAAAGGTCCTCTTGGTTATGCAATGATCAAGAAAATGAAAGTATACGCTGGCAGCGAGCATCCACACACTGCTCAACAGCCACAGGTTTTGGACATCTAAGGAAGAAACGACATGGCAACGAATTATGGTACTGGTCGCCGCAAGACCGCAACTGCCCGTGTATTCCTGTCTGCAGGCACTGGCAAAATTACTATCAACAACCGTGACTTAGACACCTACTTTGGCCGCGAAACTGCGCGCATGGTAGTACGTCAACCACTGGAACTGATCGAAGCTACCGAAAAATACGATATTTTCGTTACCGTTAAAGGTGGTGGTATCGGTGGTCAGGCTGGCGCTATCCGTCACGGCATTACCCGTGCACTGGTTGCATCTGACGAAACCCTGAAATCTGCACTGCGTCAGGCTGGTTTTGTTACCCGCGATGCACGTGAAGTTGAACGTAAGAAACTGGGTCTGCGCAAAGCGCGTAAGCGCCCACAGTTCTCCAAGCGTTAATTCGCCGGGAATGGCAAAAAAGCTCTGGTTTTTCCAGGGCTTTTTTGTTTTAAGGGCAACAAACCATTAAATAATAAAAAGTTATTAAAAAACGATAATGACAGCCCATGCCTGCGCACTTAATAGCCCGAGCGCACCCTATCAGCCTTTAATTGCGCTTAACTGCGGCGTATAAAGTTACTTACAAATCCTATCAATTAATTGCAATTTTGGTCACCTATCCAGATTGACTCATTGAAGTAGTTAACTTAAGGTATGCGTAGAGCAAAGTTATCCTGCATTTTTTACCCAATCCTTGTACTAGGTCAAATGCTTTGATGTGTGCGAACCATTTAGCAAATGATACAAAACAAGAATAGGCGCTCTAGTTTCATGCAAGACTCTCCCACGACACAACCGTGAAAACGGTTGTGTCGTTTTATTTGGGCTTTC
>JASLIR010000227.1 GCA_030152125.1 Alkanindiges sp. | reverse complement strand
GCTGCTGTAAGCGCTGCACCAGGTCCGGGTTGGCAATATATTTTTTGCCAAACGCAATCAAATCGGCTTTACCAGCTTGCACCAATTGCTCGGCAGTACCCTGGTCCAGGTTTTCATTGGCAATCAATGTACCGCCAAATTTTTCCTTAATCGCCACACTAATGCTGTCACCAGCCTGATACTCACGGGTAAAGATAAAGGCAATTTTACGCTGGCCTAATTGCTCAGCCACATAACCAAAGGTTTCTGCCGGATTAGCATCGCCCATATCATGCGCATCGCCACGTGGTGCCAAATGTATACCCACGCGGTCAGCACCCCACACCGCAATAAACTGGTCTACCACTTCCAGCAACAAACGGGCGCGATTTTGCAGGCTGCCACCATATTCATCATCACGCAGGTTGGTCTTGCTTTGCAAGAACTGGTCTATCAGGTAGCCGTTGGCAGCATGCAACTCCACACCATCAAAACCCGCCTGTTTGGCATTTTCTGCGGCTTGGCGGTAATCCTGAACAATCTGTTTAATTTCAGAAATTTCCAGTGCACGGGGTGTAACATACGGTTTTTCCGGACGCACCAGGCTTACATGGCCTTTAGGCTGAACGGCACTGGGTGCTACCGGCAATGCACCCGCTAAAAAAATCGGGTCGGAAATACGGCCTACATGCCATAACTGCGCCACAATCACACTACCTGCTGCATGGACGGCATCCGTAATATTTTTCCAGCCAGCAACCTGCTCAGCTGACCAGATACCCGGTGTTTTGGCATAACCTACAGCACTTGGAGTAATCGCGGTTGCTTCGGTTAAAATCAGGCCGGCATTGGCACGCTGCACATAATATTCGCGCATTAAATCGTTAGGCAGGCGCTCATCCCCAGCGCGTGCCCGGGTTAACGGGGCCAGTACCACACGGTTAGCCAGTTTCCAGGCACCCACTTGCACCGCTTCAAATAACGTAGACATAACACAACCTCAAAATGGCTTTATTGGTAAGTGTCACAGCGTCATCCGGCTTTAAGGCTTGTCAGGCAAGCTATAAGTCCTGATGCAATTGCTCAAGGAACTGCTGGATAGTCGTTTCATTGCGGGTATAAAAGTTCCATTGGCCCATTTTGTGGCAGTGGATTAAACCTGCCTTTTGCAATACGGATAAATGGCTGGACACGGTAGATTGTGACAAGCCGCAGCGCTGATCAATTTGTCCGGCACACACACCCATTTCCAAAGCGTGATACTGCTCTGAAAAATACTGTGTCGGTGTCTTTAGCCATTTCAGGATATCCCGTCTTACCGGGTTAGCTAAAGCCTTGATAATTGCTTCGGTATCCATCACTCCCCAAACCTTTGCCTGTGTTTACACGCTATGTTACGACAAATCCGACCCTGTGACTGTTTCGTGTCTAATATATAGCATAAATTCGATTTATATATCGATATTTTTAGATATATAAATCGTAAAAACTAAATATAATTTGTTAACGGATTTGACGCTGCATGTAATGATCCAGCAGGATAAAGAAAGTGCTCATGTTGGGAATTTCCGATACAGCAATTTTTAGGAAAGCCATAAAATTTCCGCTTTTACGCACGACAAAAAAACCCTCTTCTACCTCAAAATCAGAGATTTCATGCAATGCCACCATACGGTTTTTATAGGCCAGACCGCTGCCGGATAACTTCAGGGTACCAAAACTGAGGGTTTGCCGTTGCGCCAATGCCTGCTGCACTAGCGGTTCAGCAATTTTAAGCTCTATATCGGTTAACTGGTGCTTTAATACATCTATATCCTTGAGATTACTATTCAGCTTTAGCACGGTATCGCGGTTGACCAGTGTAATAAAAATATGATCCCCGGTTTTGATACCCTGCAGCCGCACCTGTACCTGACAGTAATAAAACTGGGTTGCTGCATTCAGCGGCACCGTTACTGTACCCAGCAGGCGGTGATAAACCAGCTTATTCGGGTATAGCTCTACCCTGGTTTTAAAACCGGACAGCCAAATCCATACCAGTGCTGCAAACATTGCCAGACCTATTAGCTTAGCCAGCGTATCAGATGAAGAGGCAAACATCGCTCCCAAAGGAACCAGACCCAGTGTGGACAGAATTCTTAAAACCCAGGTTAACTAGGGTCTGTTGACAATTCAGATGAGGTTGCGACAGAGGACGCTTTTTAGACGATGCAAGGCACGAATTGCGACTTTTAGTGGTTCTAAAAGAGCAATGAGTAACGTAGCAGCGGCAAAAAACGTCCCTGTCCTTTCAGGTTGTGGCTAAAATTGCCCCAAACTTCGTTGCGAAACTTGCCAAGGGCTCGCCATTGGCTGCGTTTCACGCCTCGTTTGAGTCAGTTTTAGCCGACAACGCAGTCCGCATATGAAATGTCAACAGACCCTATTCTTGCGCAATTAAACGTGATGACACTTTTATAAAAACCATTGTTGTTTTTGGAATCTGTAAAAATAGCAAAAAATGATTACCGAAAAATATTTTTCTTATTTAATTTTAAAAAGTTACATTCTTTTCTTAACATATGCACCAGCAAATTAAGCATACGTTCAGCCAGCAAGCACATTGTTAAGTTAGCCTCGATAGATCTATCGAGGCTAGACAGCCATGCTGCATGTCCACTGTTTAACCGACAGGTTTAACTGGCAGCTTTACCGTGCCATGTAGTAATCCAGCACCGCAAAAAAAGTTTTAATATTCGGGATTTTACTAACCGGAATATCCATCGCTGTTTGCCGGCTGGACTGCTTTAATACCTTAAAGTGGCCTTTTTGCAGGCTGCAATCCTTTAAATCGCTATATGCCAGCACCTGATTACGGTAGGCAAGGCCGGTTGCAGATACTTTCAGCTCGCCAAAGAAAATACTGCGACGGTTTAACAGAGCGTGTTCGGTAACGGGTTTCTGGTAAATCTGCTCCAGTTCCAGCAAGGCATCACGCAGCACATCCACATGCTTGATACTGCTATCCAGCGTCAGCGATTTTTTTCCATATTTCAGGCTGATGTACGGCTGCCTAAGCATGATGCCGCCCATCAGTGGTTGCAGGTGATAATAATAAAATTCGGTGCGGGCATTTAGGCGGAATACACTTTTACCCAGCAAGGAACGCCGTACCAGCTGATCCGGATACAGCAGGATGCGTACACTGCGTGCATAGCGCCATACTGCAAGCATGGCCAGCACACATAAGGCGGCCATCAGCATGACATAAGCCATACCCAGATACTCGGCAGTAATGAATATTAAAAACAAGGCCACGGGTGCAATACTCAAGGTATTGATCAGGCAGCAGGCTCGGCTTTGGCGGAATTCGGCCAGTAATTCTGATTGAAACATCTCTATCTTCCTTGATATCCAGTTGTTATTTTGATGCCTGGAACCAGCGACCGTTCTTCCCTGAACAGTCATCACCTGATGCTTATTCCCGCATCAGGCTGCTCTTCATCGCGCGTGTAATCAAAGCCCCATTTTCAGGCTGGCTTCAATAAACCTGTCCAGATCACCATCCAGCACAGCACCGGTGTTGGAATTTTCCACACTGGTACGCAAATCTTTCACACGGGAGTCATCCAGCACGTAAGAGCGGATCTGGCTACCCCAGCCGATATCGGACTTGGTGGCTTCCAGCGCCTGTTGCGCTTCATTGCGCTTCATGACTTCCAGCTCATACAGCTTGGCACGTAACAGCTTCCAGGCCCGGTCACGGTTGGCATGCTGACTACGCTCATTCTGACATGCAACCACTGTACCAGTTGGTACGTGCGTCAGGCGTACAGCGGAATCTGTTTTGTTAATGTGTTGTCCCCCAGCGCCTGAGGCCCGGTAGGTATCTGTGCGGACATCAGAGGGGTTGATGTCAATCTCGATATTGTCATCTACCTCAGGTGACACAAAAACGGCACTAAATGACGTATGGCGTCTATTTCCGCTGTCAAATGGTGACTTGCGTACCAGTCTGTGCACCCCGGTTTCAGTTCTTAACCAGCCAAAGGCATACTCGCCTTCCACACGAATGGTGACACTTTTAATGCCGGCCACATCGCCACCCGACTCTTCCATGATTTCTGCCTTGAAACCATGACGTTCAATCCAGCGCAAATACATACGCAATAACATGGATGCCCAGTCCTGCGCTTCAGTACCGCCGGAACCAGCCTGAATATCCAGAAAGCAGTTATTCGGGTCCATCGGGTTACTGAACATGCGGCGGAATTCCAGCTTGCCTACATCGGCATCGGCTGTATCCAGTTCGGCTGTTACATCCAGCAGCAGGCTCTCGTCATCTGCTTCCACCGCTAGGTCAAGCAGTGCCTGTGCATCATCCAGCTGCGCTGTCAGCGCATCCAGTACGCCCACAATATTTTCCAGCTCGCCTTTTTCTTTAGCCATGCCTTGTGCACGTGCCTGGTCATTCCAGATAGCCGGGTCTTCCAGCTCTCTTAAAACTTCTTCCAGCCTTTCTTTCTTGTGGTCGTAGTCAAAGATACCCCCGAAGAGTATCCCCACGGCCACGCAGGTCTTTTAAACGTAAAATATACGGATTAATTTCCACAGTCTTATCTCAATTCAATTGAACACATATTTAGCGGCGAATTCTAGCACGACTTGGGGAGTGACCAAAAATTGATTTATCAGGGTCTGTTGACACGTCACTGCTGTTGCTGTGCAAACAGCAAACGCTCCAATTTGTTTCATTAATATGACTAAAAGCCCTTAAAGTGTTCCAGCCGTAGCTCATTTGCCCCTTTTTAAGGCATATTTTGCTCAAAAAAAGAACAAATGTTTCAATTTTCAGACAAATCGATATCTTATTGCAGAACAGTTGCTTATATATTAGCAATCGCGAGGAATGCAGCATTACGGTCTGGAAAACGAATATAGCAAGCTTGACAAAATTTAGCCGTAGCCTAGACTGTAAATGTAACAATAAATTTCATTCACATCCCAGGTCACATGATGACCAAGGCAATTGAGGAAAATACCATGAATAAATTAACTCTTAGTACTGCATTGTTTGCAGCACTGGCAGCAACCGGTACTGCGCAAGCCTACCAGTTCGAATTAAATGGCGGCACAGAATACAGCCATGTAACTACCCACAATGTCCATGACAACACTGAAGGTGCTGGTGTAGGCGGTTCTGCAACCATTTACCTGAAAAATGTCGACACTAAAAATGGCCCACTGGCTGAAGCAGCATTCATTAACCAGGCCAGCAGCGTGACTGGTGGTTACAAATACCTGCAAGGTAACAGCGGTACTGGCGACGCGAAAGTACATGAATTAAGCGCTGGTGGCGAATTTTATGTACCAACCAGCGTAATTGGCCTGGGTGATGCCCTGCCTTTAAGCCTGTATGCAGCAGGTGACGCTACCCGTACCAAAACAGAAGGCTGGTCTGACAATGGTTTTGATTACAATGCAGAAGTTGGTCTGATCCCTAACAAGCTACCGTTTGATCTGGGCACCCTGTTGCTGACTGCTGGTGTAACTGGCTATCATGACAATCTGGACAGCGAACTGGATCCAACTTTCCGCGCCAAACTGTTAAGCAAATTCTACCAGAACGACATCAATCTGGAAGGACGCCTGCAACTGGGTGGCAATGGGAAAAACAACCGTTTCGGTAACAAATACAACATTATTGGTGTAAATGGCGATTTTTATGCTGACAGCACCTTTAGTGTGGGTGCAGGCTATGAGCGTGTACTGGTTAATGGTCAGCACGACCCATTCCAGGTAAGCTTTAATGCACGCAAGTTCCTGATGGACAACCTGAGTGTACAGGCCGGCGTTAACTTTGGTAAAGGTGACACCACCATTACTACCAGCAACAATGAACTGCCTGCCACCAATGATGACAATGCATTCGGTGCCACTTTAGGTGCTACCCTGCGCTTCTAATTTGCCCGGACTTTTTGTCTGGGTTAAACAAACCGCCACTCTTGCCTGAGGGGGCGGTTTTTTATTGCCCGTGTTTTACTTAAGACAAAACCTGCAACTGCTGCACCCGCAGCTGCAAGCGCTGCTCACCCTTATACTCATTCACATCCAGCTCATAAGCCAGATGTACCCGTTTAATCGGCTGAATGTCCATGTACTGCTCAGCCACATTAAAGGCAATGGCTTCCAGTGCAGCCTGCTGACCTTGCTTGAGGCGCAGGCGCAAATGCTTGTCCTGCAACCAGCGGTACTCTATAACTTCAAATTCACCCTCAAATAACGGTGCCGGAAAAGCCTGGCCCCATGGACCCGCCTGAGCCAGTTCGCGGGCAGCCTGCAAGGAAAATTCCTGCGGGCTTAAAACACCATCCGTTAATAGGACCGCCTGAAACAGGCTGTCATCATACTCGGCAATCACCTGACTTAGGGCGCGGCTAAAATCATCTAAATTATCTACAGGCAATGTCAAACCAGCCGCCATGGCATGCCCGCCAAAATGCGTCACCAGTTGCGGGTACTGCTCCGCCACCCGCTCAATGGCATCACGGATATGAATCCCGGCGATAGAACGTGCCGACCCTTTTATCGACACGCCATCTTCACTGGGGGCAAACACAATGCTAGGACGGTGAAACTGCTCTTTTAAGCGCCCGGCCACAATACCAATCACGCCCTGATGCCAGCTGGGCTCATACAGCAATATCACAGGGGGGATATCTGCCTGGTCCAGTTCCTGCCTTTCCGCCAGCAGGTTCATGGCATCTTCACGCATTTGCGCCTCAACCTGACGCCGCTCGCGGTTCAGTTGATCCAGCTGCTGTGCCAAAGGATAGGCTTGCGCATAATTTTCCGCCAGCAGGCACTCAATACCAATACGCATGTTATCCATACGCCCTGCGGCATTAATCCGTGGCCCCAGCACAAAGCCCAGATCCTGGGAGCCAATTTTTCCGGCTTCGCGCCCGGCAATTTCGATGAGCGCCAACACACCGGGGCGGCACTGCCCCTGCTGAATACGCTGTAAACCGGCTGCCACCAGAATACGGTTGTTATAATCCAGTGCTGCTACGTCCGCCACGGTGCCTATGGCCACCAGATCCAGATAATCCGTCAGCTTAGCTGTAGCTTTATTGGCCTGCTTACGCTGTGTAGCTAAAGCAGCCAGCACATAAAAGGCCACCCCTACCCCAGCCAGCGCCTTGCTGGCAAAGGTGCAGCCGGGCTGATTGGGATTAACCACTGCCGCACATACTGGTGGTGTCTTGGTCGTCAGATGGTGGTCAGTAATAATCACTTCCACACCCGCTGCATGCGCTGCCGCTACCCCGGCATGGCTGGAAATCCCGTTATCTACCGTCACAATCAGCTCTGGCTGATAATCCGAAAGTGCCAGCTGTACAATTTCCGGGGTTAGGCCATAACCATATTTAAAGCGGTCCGGTACCAGATAATCCACTTGCGCCCCCATCTGGCGCAAGGCCAGCACCATCAGGGTGGTACTGGTGGCACCATCGGCATCGAAGTCACCCACAATTAACAGACGGGTTTGCTGGTCAATGGCTTTATCCAGAATATCAATTGCCTGCTGCAAGCCCAGTAAATCCCTGGCTGGCAGCAAATGATTCAGTTTAAGCGCCAGTTGGTCTGCTGACTGAATACCACGTGCCGCATAAACACGTGCCAGTAAGGGTGAAATAGTGCTTGATTGCAGCAGTACGGATGAAGGGATGGGGCGTTGCTGTAACTGGTAGTTTAAAGGCATAACACGTCAATGCATCACTGCTGGCTAGAGGTCCATCATAGCACCGTAAAGTACGCTGCCTGACATTGGATTAAAATTATGCGATAGATAAATATGCAGATGGATAACCCGCTTTAAGGCATTAAACGCTCTATCCGCCATTCTGGCGTGGTGGCCCCGCTACGGCGATAACGCAAACGGTCATGCATACGGTGCGCACCGCCCTGCCAGAACTCATAATATTCCGGGGTCAGCCGATAGCCACCCCAGAATTCAGGCTTGTCAATCTCGGTTTGTCCCTGTAACTGGCCAGATAAAGCCTGAAAACGCTGCTGCAGCGCATCACGGCTGGCAATCACGCCGCTTTGCGGCGTGCTGACATGTGCCGCAATCTGGCTGTCCCGTGGGCGCTTATGGAAATAATCGGTAGATTCCGGCTCAGGAATCTGCTCAACCAGGCCACCAATGCGTACCTGCTGCTCCAGTGCCGGCCAGAAAAACAACAATTCGGCATAAGGATTCTGTGCTAAATCCAGGCCTTTCTGGCTATCGTAATTGGTGTAAAAGTCAAAGCCCTGCTCTTCTGCCCCGCGCAACAACACGGTACGCGCATGTGGCCTGCCCTGTGCATTGGCAGTAGCCAGTGTCATGGCATAAGGTTCTGTTACCTGAACGGCCAGCGCATGGGCCAGCCATGCCTTAAACTGATGCAGCGGATTAGCCAGCACATCCGTTTCCAGTAAACTGGCTTTGCCGTAGTTCTGTCTTAACTCGCTTAAATCCTTAACACTCATCCGTTCACTACCCAGATCACGATTCACGGGCTTGCTTGGCGGCCCACTTATGCAGCTACTACACGGCTACGAATTAAATCAGCCAGCTCATTGGCTAACTGCTCAACCTGCTCGGCAGACTCACCCTCTACCATCACCCGGATCACCGGCTCGGTGCCGGATTTACGGATCAATAAACGGCCACGCCCGGCCAGGCTTTGCTCAGCCCTGGCAAAGGCAGCCTGCAGTTCCGGGTCAGCATCCGGGTCAATCATTTGTGGCAGGCGTACGTTGACCAGCGTTTGTGGCAGGATGCTTAATCCGGTCACTAGGTCATGCAGCGGTTTGTCCTGCTCCACCATGGCAGCCAGCACCTGCAAGCCGGAAATCAGGGCATCACCGGTGGTGCTTTTATCTAGCGATAAAATATGTCCGGAAGGTTCGCCACCAATCTGCCAACCCTCAATTTCCAGGTCTGCCATCACATAGCGGTCACCCACCTTGGCACGCTTAAAGGGAATATTGTGCTCGCGCAAGGCCAGCTCCAGCCCCATATTACTCATCAGGGTGCCTACTACCCCTTGCGCTTTTTCAGCACGCTGGGTAGCCAGTACATACAGGATGGCATCACCATCCACCAGATTACCGTGACAATCCACCATAATCACCCGGTCAGCATCACCATCCAGTGCTATACCCACATCGGCCTGATGCGCCACTACCGCAGCCTGCAGGGCTTCCGGGTGGGTAGAACCACAGCCGTCGTTAATATTAAAACCGTCCGGCTGGTTATGAATGGCAATTACCCGTGCACCCAGTTCCTGCAACACCGCAGGGCCCACGGCATAACCGGCACCATTGGCACAGTCAATCACCACTTTTAAACCGCGCAGATTCAGGTGATACGGGAAGCTGGATTTGCAGAACTCGACATAACGGCCAAAGGCATCCTTTACCCGAAAGCTTTTACCTAACTGGTCTGGTGCATCAATCTGGATAGGTTGTTCCAGCTGGGTACTAATTGCATCCTGCAATTCGTCCGCCAGCTTTTTACCTTCACCGGAAAAGAATTTGATGCCATTATCAAAATAAGGGTTATGCGATGCAGAAATCACCACGCCAGCATCAGCATGGAAAGCACGGGTTAAATGCGCAATGGCCGGGGTTGGTAATGGCCCCAACAGGTAAACATCCACCCCGGCAGCATTTAAGCCGGACTGCAGGGCCGCTTCCAGCACATAGCCGGACAGGCGGGTATCCTTGCCCATCAGCACCTGGGCATGGCGGCCTACACCCAGGCGCTGTTTCAGCACCTGGCCGGCTGCAAAACCCAGCTTTAAGGCAAACTCAGGGGTAATAGGGGTTTCCCCAAACTTTCCACGAATCCCGTCAGTTCCGAAATGGCTCATTTTATTTTCACTTTTAAAAGAAGGTTGCAGCAATGATTAGAAGATTAAAACTTCGTTGACGGCTTCATGTTAATTTTTTGTAACATAAACAGCATCACGCATAAAAAACCGCTGAATGAATCAGCGGTTCTTTAACACAGCTCATTAATCCATGTGGTGGATTAACCTACAGGCCCATTAACCAACGTGCGGATTAACCAACACGATAGTTAGGCGCTTCCTTGGTGATGGTCACATCATGTACATGCGACTCTTTCATACCAGCGGCAGTGATTTTTACAAACTTCGGCTCGCTACGCATGGTGGGGATGTCTTTAGAACCGGTATAGCCCATGGAAGAACGCAGACCACCCATCAGCTGATGCACGATGCCGCTCATTGGACCCTTGTAAGGTACACGGCCTTCAATACCTTCCGGTACCAGTTTTTCCACGCCATCTTTAGCATCCTGGAAATAACGGTCGGAAGATCCGGTAGAACCCGCCATTGCACCCAGAGAACCCATACCACGGTACGCCTTGTAGTAGCGACCCTGGAATAGCTCTACTTCGCCTGGTGCTTCTTCGGTACCGGCCAGCAGGGAACCAATCATAATGGAGCTGGCACCAGCCGCCAAAGCTTTGGCCACATCACCAGAATAACGGATACCACCATCGGCAATCAGCGGAATCTGTTCGTTCAGTGCGCGCGCCACGTTATCAATGGCAGAAATCTGTGGCACACCAATACCGGCCACAATACGGGTGGTACAAATGGAACCTGGGCCAATACCTACTTTTACCGCATCGGCACCAGCATCCAGCAACGCCAGCGCCGCATCACCAGTGGCGATGTTGCCGCCAATCACCTGAATATGCGGAAATTCTTTTTTCACCCAGCGTACACGCTCAATCACACCATGCGAGTGACCATGTGCGGTATCCACCACAATCACATCCACACCAGCACCAATCAGGGCTTCTACACGGCTAGGGGTATCGGCACCAGTACCTACAGCAGCACCTACACGCAAACGCCCCTGATTGTCCTTGCAGGCACTCGGGTATAGCTCTGCCTTGCGGAAGTCATTAACGGTAATCAGGCCTTTTAACAGGAAATCATCATCAATCACCAGCACTTTTTCAATACGGTGCTGCTGCAGCAGGGCCTTAATGGTTTGGCTGGATTCACCCTCACGCACCGTCACCAGACGATCCTGCGGGGTCATGATATTGCTAACCGGCTGCGCCAGGTTGGTTTCAAAACGGGTATCTCGCCCGGTCACAATACCTACCACCTTGCCGTCTTTTACCACGGGCACGCCGCTAATGCGGTGCGCTTGCGTCAGGGCAATCAGTTCCCCTACGCTGGTTTCCGGGCTTACGGTGATCGGGTCTTTTACCATACCGGCTTCAAACTTTTTCACACGACGTACTTCGGCCGCCTGTGCAGCAATATCCATGTTCTTGTGCAGGATACCAATACCACCTTCCTGCGCCATGGAAATAGCCATACGGGCTTCAGTTACCGTATCCATTGCAGCAGAAACCAGGGGGATATTCAGTTCTATGTCGCGGGTCAGACGTGTCTTTAGGCAGACATCTTTTGGCAATACATTTGAATAAGCAGGGAGTAACAGGACATCATCAAAAGTCAGCGCTTCTTGAACGATGGTCAGCATAACAGGCTCACTGGTTGTTTCCGTGCGGCATTATAACCGAAAACACATGAAAAACGCGAGTAAAATGACAGTACATCAATTTCCATGCCATCACCGGAATAACTTTCTGGCAATGGGCCAAGCAGCGCTATTTCGCTGACAACAGCTTTAAACCAATAATTCCGGCAATAATCAGCATAAAACACAGCAAGCGCGGCCAGCTGCTATCCTCACCTAACACCAGCATGCCGTATATGGCCGTTCCTACCGCACCAATACCCACCCACACCGCATAAGCCGTACCAATCGGCAAGGTTTTGGCAGATAAAGCCAGCAGGTACATGCTGGCAATAATAAAGACAATACAAAACACGCTGGGCCCTAAGCTGCTAAAACCGTTGGTACGCGGCATGGCTGCCGCATAAAAAATTTCACAAATCCCCGCCAGTACTACAAACAGCCAGCCCATGCATAACCTCACTCAATATTTAAAAAGCACGTACTAAAAAAGCAAAGAGCAGGCCATGTCGGTCTGCTCCCTGTCTACATTTTAGACCAAATGGTCAACTGCAAAGGCTGCTTATAGCAGAATCGTACGGATATCGGCCAGCAATTTGGTCAGCGTATTGGAAAAACGCGCTGCATCGGCACCGTTAATCACCCGGTGGTCATAGGATAACGACAGCGGCAGCATCAGACGTGGCTGGAAAGCCTTGCCATCCCATACCGGCTGCAGCGTAGCCGGGGAAATACCCAGAATCGCCACCTGCGGCCAGTTAACCAGCGGTGTAAATGCAGTACCGCCAATACTGCCCAGACTAGTAATGGTAAAGCTGGCACCGGACAGTTCATTCGGGGTCAGCTTTTTGTCACGCGCTTTCTGGCTGAGCTCACCCAGCTGCAGCGCAATCTCTTTAATGCTCAACTGATCCGGGTTGCGTAGCACTGGTACTGTCAGCCCTTCCGGCGTTGCCACTGCAATGCCCATATGAATTTCATTACGCAATACCACTGATTTACCATCATCCGCCAGATGACTGTTAAAACGCGCTTCCTGCTTTAACAAATGCGCTGTGACCTTGGCGATAAAAGCCAGAATCGTCAGGCTGATACCCTGCTTTTTATAGCCTTCTTTTAACTCGCCGCGCCATTGCTCCAGCGCGGTAATATCAGCCAAATCAAACTGGGTCACCTGCGGAATAAAATTATTTAGTGATAGCTGCGGTACGGAGACCTGCTGCAAGCGGGTCATCGGCTCAAGCGTAGTACCACCCCACTTGCTAAAATCCGGCAGTGGCGGCAAGCCACCGGCAATTGCAGTAGCGGCTTTTGTAGCAGCAACAGGATTGGTCAGTTGCTGTTTTACATAGGCAAATACATCTTCCTTGATAATACGCTGATGCGGTCCACTGGCTTTAACGCTGGACAGCACCACGCCCAACTGCCGCGCTAACTGACGCACCGCTGGCCCGGCATACACATCGGCATTGGCTTTTAGCTGTGCATCGGTTAATTGGGCCGAACCCGGCTGGCTGGCTGCAGTGCTTACTGGCACCTCCGGCGATACTTTAGCAGGCTTATCGGCCTGCGTGGCAGGTTTAGGCTGTGCTGCTGACGCACTGGCTGCCTTAGCCGGGGCTGTGCCCTGTACCTCAAGTGTCAGGATGGCTGCCCCCTGACTGACCTTTTGCCCCAGTTGAATACTAATGGCTTTTACCACGCCTGCCGCCGGGCTAGGCACTTCCACACTGGCTTTGGAGGATTCCAGCACACACAGGCTCTGGTCTTTATCGATGCTGTCACCCACCTTGACCAGAATTTCCGACACATCGGCTTCATCCACACCCAAATCCGGCACGGTCACTTCCTGCGTAGTGCTGCCTGTCGCTGCGGCTGGTTCAGTGGATGCCTGTTTGGCTGGCTTAGCCTCCGGCTGAGCGGATTCAACGGGTTTGTCTGCTTGTGCCGGGGCTGATGGTATTTCAGAGGTTGGCTGTTGGCCTGAAGATGCTGCACCAGCTTCTTCCAGTTCAAACAGCACATCACCCTGTACCACAGTTTGCCCCTGCGTGATGGAAATGACCTTAATCACCCCACTGGCCGGGCTGGGCACCTCCACGCTGGCCTTGGCGGATTCCAGCACCAACAGGCTTTGTTCCTTTTCAACCGTATCGCCTACCTTGACCAGAATTTCCGATACATCCGCACTATCCACACCTAAATCGGGCGTTTTAATCTGCATGGCTTTTACTCCTCTACCTTGGTAGATGGACTGGCAGCCGGGGTAGCCTCAATATCCAGCAGCTGTGCATGCGCCTGTGGCATCCACGCCAAAGGCATATCAGTTTCCAGTTCAAAGCTGGAAATCGCATCTTTTACCATGCGGCGGTCTACCTCACCTTCATCCGCCAGCAGCTTTAAGGTGGCTACCACAATATGCGCGGCATCTACGCCAAAATAGGAGCGCAAGTTTTCGCGGGTATCGGAACGGCCATAGCCATCGGTACCCAGCGCCACATAAGGACGGTTATCCGGCATATAGGCACGAATCTGCTCGCTATAGGCACGACTATAATCGGTGGCTGCCATTACCACCCCGGCATGTGCCGACAGTTGCTGGGTGACCCACGCTACCTTCACGTCTTTTTCCTCCGCCAGTGGATGCAGGCGGTTATGTGCTTCGCAGGCCATGCCATCACGTGCCAGCTCGTTAAAACTGGTCACACTCCATACATTGGCATGGATGGCATATTCATCTTTTAATATTTGCGCGGCCTTTTTCACCTCGCGCAAAATCACCCCGGAACCCAGCAACTGCACGGTGGCATTGCTATCGCTGTGCAGCAGGTACATGCCCTTGCGGATGCCCTCGATCACTTCATCCTGGCGATCCTGTGGCCCATCTTGAGGAAGAGCAGGCTGTTCGTAGTTTTCATTCATCACTGTCAGGTAATAAAACACCCGCTCACCATCGCCGTACATACGGCGCAAGCCATCCTGCACAATCACCGCCAGTTCATAGCCAAAGCAGGGGTCGTAGCTGATGCAGTTAGGCACGGTAGCAGCCAGAATGTGCGAATGACCATCCTGATGCTGTAAACCTTCTCCATTCAGTGTAGTACGGCCAGCCGTCGCGCCCAGCAGGAAACCCTGCGCCTGACAGTCACCCGCCGCCCATATCAGGTCACCAACACGCTGGAAGCCAAACATGGAATAGAACATGTAAAACGGAATCATCGGCAAGCCATTGGTGGAATAACTGCTGGCCAGCGCAATCCACGCACTTAAGGCACCGGCTTCGTTAATACCTTCCTGCAACATGTGACCATCAATCACTTCACGGTAATTCATCAACTGCTCATTGTCTTCCGGGGTATACAACTGGCCGACAGCAGAATAAATTCCCAGTTGGCGGAACATGCCCTCCAAACCAAAGGTGCGTGCTTCATCCGGTACAATGGGCACCACACGGTCACGCAATGCTTTATTTTTTAGCAGCACGGACAAAATGCGCACCATCACCATGGTAGTGGAATACTGCTTGTCGCCGCTGCCATCCAGTACGGCCTGAAAATCACCCAGCTCAGGAACAGGCAAGGCATCAACCTGATGCTTGCGTGCCGGCAGGTAGCCACCCAGTGCCTCACGGCGGGCTTTCATGTATTTAATTTCCGGCGAGCTCGGCTCGGGCCGGAAAAATGGAATTTCTGCCAGTTGCCCGTCGGCAAACGGCAGGTTAAAACGGTCACGAAAGTATTTTAAGGCATCGGCATCCAGCTTTTTAATCTGGTGGGTTTTGTTAATGCTTTCTGCCTCATTGGACAAACCATAGCCTTTAACCGTTTTGGCCAGAATCACCGTAGGCTGACCATTGGCCTTCATGGCGGCGGCATAAGCTGCGTATACTTTGTAGGGGTCATGCCCACCACGGTTTAGAGCATTAATGTCATCATCGGTCAGGCTGGCTGCCAGTTCGGCAGTTTCCGGGTATTTGCCAAAAAAATGCTCGCGTGAGTAGGCACCGCCTTTGGCCTGATACAGCTGGTAGTCGCCATCTACCGCCTCTTCCATCCGCTGCTTTAAGGCGCCGGATTTATCCTGGGCCAGCAGTGAATCCCAGCGCCGGCCCCACACCACTTTAATCACCCGCCAGCCAGCACCACGGAAAATCGACTCCAGCTCCTGAATGATCTTGCCATTACCGCGCACCGGGCCATCCAGCCGTTGCAGGTTACAGTTAATCACCCAGATCAGGTTGTCCAGTTTTTCCCGGCCTGCCAGCGAAATCGCGCCCAGGCTTTCCGGCTCATCCATTTCACCATCGCCAAGGAAGGCCCATACCTTGCGGTTTTCGTCCTTAATCAGTTTACGGTTGGTCAGGTACTTTTGAATATGCGCCTGATAAATCGACATGATTGGGCCAAGGCCCATGGATACCGTGGGGAACTGCCAGTAATCCGGCATTAAATAGGGATGCGGGTAGCTGGATAAGCCCTGCCCGCCGACTTCGCGGCGGAAGTTTTCCAGATGCGCCTCATTCAAGCGGCCTTCCAGAAACGAGCGTGCATAAATACCGGGGGCGGAATGGCCCTGATAGTAAATCATGTCGCCACCAAAATGGTCATTCGGTGCACGGAAGAAGTGGTTAAAGCCGATATCGTACAGGGTAGCGCTGGAAGCAAAGGTGGCCAGGTGCCCACCCAGGTCATCGTTTTTATTAGCACGCAGTACCATCGCCAGCGCATTCCAGCGTACCAGCGCACGGATGCGGCGTTCGATGTAGGCATCACCGGGTAATCCGGCTTCTTCTTCCACCGAGATGGTATTCAGATAGGGCGTGTTGAGGCGCTGGATAGGCAAGTGTTTGGCAATGGCCTGCTGATACAGGGCTTTTAACAGAAATGCAGCACGCTCTGTACCGGCATGTTTAATCACCGAGTCAAATGCTTCCTGCCATTCCTGCGTTTCTGCTGCATCCGGGTCTTGATAAAACGGCATTGCCCACACTCCTGTTGTTATCCATTCTTGTGGTCTAATGTTCCAGTTTTATGCTGCAACTTCAACCAACAATAGACTAAAGTTTTGCAACGTAATGTAGTTGTTTTATTTAAAGACAGGACAATGACACCCGCGTGACATCACCGTTTAAACCAGAACCAGCAGTGTGCCGGGATATCAGTAAACCGCCAAATCACCACAACCCTGTATGTTTGCCAACCCTTGCACAGCCAGGCTAGCTGCATGTATCGATACACTGTGCTGGTACTGGCGGCCGGAGGCATCGGTGCAGTCCTTAGGCTGAATCTCTACTATCACACTGCCATCGGCAGCTTGAATATCATTGCGTTGCCCACTCAGCACAATCAGGCCACTGGGTGCATCTGTCACCGGCCCATGATAAGCCAGTGTGCCAGTCGCTTTTACCACACTATCACTAGCGCTCAGGCGAAAGGTATGCTGCATATTGCCGGTAGCCTGTATCTCAATCCGCCACCCTGGCCCACTACCACTAAATGCCGGTACCGGGCTTAACTGCCTCTGTTGTCGAGCAGCAATTTTACGCTGTGACGATGGCGTGCTGGTATCCTGAGCGGAATGCACTTCATTCGGCTGAGTCGCACAGGCAGTTAACAGGCCAGCCATCAGCAGACTGGCTGCCATCATTTTTAAAGACAGTGTATTTAACAGGCGCATAAAACTGTTCAGCGAATTCTACAATCGACCTATATTGCAAAATTCCATACCGCACGTCAGTAGTAAATTGACCATGCTTTACAGGCCTTGCTATGCCCTTGTGTAACTGCGAATGCAAGCAAACACCTAAAAAAACAAAAAGCCCCTGAACAGGAGCTTTAGTTTACACGGTTAAGCAGTTGCTAAATCAGTCTTCGCGCTTAGGCGCTAAAGCCAGGTAGGTAGCCGGGTTCTGGC
>JASLIR010000195.1 GCA_030152125.1 Alkanindiges sp. | reverse complement strand
TTTTTTTGCCACCACTGGCGCAAGGCAACAATCATGGTTTATTCCTGTAAATTCAATCTGGTGTCAGGGTTATGCCGTTGCCTGTAACTGTTTTACTGCTTTTACAAACTGCTCGCCACGGTCCTGATAGTTTAAGAACATATCAAAACTGGCACAGGCCGGGGACAATAATACGGCATCGCCTGCCTGCGAATGGCTAACAGCCAGCTGGACAGCTTGCTCCAGCGTTTCAGCATGGTAAATGGCCGCAAAGCCGGTTAAAGCCTCTGCAATAATCGAAGCATCTTCACCAATCAATATGGCTGTACGAGCATAACGCTGAATGGCAGCTAATAAAGGTTTAAAATCCTGCCCCTTACCCTCCCCACCCAGAATCACGCTGACTTTGGCATGCTGCTGCGCCAGTGGTGCGCCAAGTCCCTCAATGGCTGCCAGTGTGGCCCCCACATTGGTGCCCTTGGAATCATTATAAAAGCGCAGCTGCTGTACTTCGGCCACAAACTCACAGCGATGCGGCAGGCCCTTAAAGGTTTTCAGGGTAGACAGCATACTTTCCAGATCCAGCCCGATCGACTCACCCAGCGCCAGTGCAGCCAAAGCATTGGCAATATTGTGGTTACCCTGAATCAGCATTTCACTGGCATTGAGCAGGCGGAAACGGCCGCGTGCCAGCCATGACGTGCCATCCGCATCGCGCAGCACGCCAAACTGGTTTAAATCCGGCGCATTCAGGCCAAAACTCAGCGATGGAATAGCATCGGCCACCAGCGGGCGGGTCAGGCCATCATCACGGTTAAACACAAAACGCTGGCAATTCTGGAAAATACGGTGTTTGGCCTTATGGTAGCCCAGCATGTTGCCATGACGGTCCATATGGTCTTCGCTCATATTCAGCACTACCGCTACGGCTGCCGACAGGTTTGAAGTGGTTTCCAGCTGGAAGCTGGACAGCTCCAGCACAATCAGTTCCGGGTCGTCATTTAACAAATCCAGCGCCGGGCGGCCCAGATTACCACCCGCAGCTACGCGCTTGCCTGCCTGTACCGCCATCTCGCCAATCAGCGTGGTCACGGTACTTTTGGCATTAGAGCCGGTAATCGCCACAATAGGTACTTCGGTAGCACGGCGTAATAACTGGATATCGCCAATAATAGCAGCGCCATGTTCGCGTGCTGCCACCAGTTCAGGCAGGTTAGGGTCCAGGCCCGGGCTTAAAATAATTTCTTCGGCCTGCTTTAGCAAATCGGCATCCAGCCCGCCAAACGAGCATTCCACGCCTGGGGGTAAATCGGCCAGACCCGGCGGGTCCATACGGGTGTCGGTGACCGCAACCCGATAGCCCAGCTTCACCAGATGCGTAACCACCGACACACCGGTTTTACCTAACCCTGCAACCACTCGCAGGCCGCCACGCTGTATAAGCATGTTTTTACCCTTTGCCACGCAAACAAATTCAAGATGTAAAATGGTATCACTGCCGCATGCTTTTGCGGCAGATTAAATGACAAAATCCTGTGTTTTAAGCGCTATTTTTTGTGAGGAAGTGATAACAGGCTGATCGCCACACATCAGCGTGCGGCACAAGGCATCAATACGGGCAAAACCGGCCTGCTTTATAACAGCAGCTTATTTTTTAGTGGAAGGGCGCCACTGCACCGGCTGTTCATTATTTTTATCTGCTGTTTCGGTGCCACAACTGCTGTCTTCAGTGCCGCAACTGGAACAACCACTGGAACACCCGCCCTGACTAAGTTGCGGTTGCACCCATTTGGCCACACGCTTTAAGCCCCAGCCATCCAGTTGCCGGGAAAATGCCTGCTGCAGCCTGAATGTGGTTTTGGGCATAAAACGCCGTAATACCACATGGCAACTCCATGCAATCATGCCAGCCACAATGACATAAGCTATCCAGTCGTTCATTGCTGCAACCTCCCCAGCGCAACCCTCAGGGCTGGCACCGTATTAAGTATGCGATAAGGGCGAATACGGTCTTTTTAAAGTGTCCGGCGCGCCCTTTTTACGTTACTACCTATTAACCCCAAAAATGCGAAACGGTCTGATAAGTAATAAAGGAGAACAGGTAAGCCAGGCCAAACAGATAAAACACCATGATCATCACATGACGCATGGAACCTGTTTCGCGGCGTACCGTAGCCAGCGTAGCCAGACACTGCGGGGCAAAAATAAACCATACCAGTAGCGATAAACCGGTCGCCAGGCTCCAGCCATTATCGCCGGTAATATACTGGGTTAAGCTGCTGGCAACCGCATCATCATTGGCACCGGACAAGGCATACACCGTTCCCAGCGCAGCCACCACCACTTCACGCGCAGCCATACCGGGAATTAAGGCAATACAGATTTCCCAGGTAAAACCCAGCGGCGCAAACAGGTACTGCAGATAATGGCCTATACGCCCTGCCAGACTGTAATCAATCGCTGGCATGGTGGCACCTTCCGGCGGTGTAGGGAATGTACACAGGAACCATAAAATCACGGTCAGCGCAAAAATAATGCCACCAACCCGCTTTAAAAAGATCATCCCGCGTTCGTACAAGCCAATCGCAATGTTTTTTGCATCAGGCAGGCGGTAGGTTGGCAATTCCAGAATCAGTGCATGCTCGCTTTTGTCTTTAGCAAACAGCTTCATCACAAAGGACACCATCAGGGCGCTGACAATGCCGCTCATATACAGGCCAAACAGTACCAGCCCCTGCAGGTTGAATAGCCCCCATACAGTTTGGGCCGGAATAAAGGCACCAATCAGCAGCGCATACACCGGTAAACGTGCGGAACAGGTCATCAACGGCGCCACCATGATGGTGGTCAGGCGGTCACGCGGGTCATTAATACTGCGCGTGGCCATAATACCGGGGATGGCACAGGCAAAGCTGGACAATAGCGGAATAAAGGCACGGCCACTCAAGCCGGCCTTAAACATCAGCTTATCCAGCAAAAAGGCAGCACGCGGCAGGTAACCGGACTCTTCCAGCACCAGAATAAAAAAGAACAGAATCAGAATTTGCGGCAGGAACACCAGTACACCGCCAACACCGGCAATCACCCCGTCCACCATCAGGCTTTTCAGCATTTCGTTGCCAATATGCGTGCCGATAAATTCGCCCAGCCAGCCAAATACGGCTTCAATGCCATCCATAAATGGCGCCGCCCAGGAAAATACCGCCTGAAAAACCACAAACATCATCACAGCCAGCGTTAGCAGCCCCAGCACCGGATGTAGAAAAATACGGTCTAAAAACTCGGTACGCTTATCGGTAAAGTCCGGCATCACCACAGATTCAGCCAGCAACTGGTTAACCAGATCGTGCCGCTCGAAGTGTTCAAGCACCGCTGGGGCACTAAACTCACCCTGATCCAGGCAGGCAACCAGCGCCTTCACCCCTTCCGACCTTACTGCCACCGTTTCCACTACCGGCACACCCAGGCTGGCGGAAAGCTGCTTCACATTAATCTGGATACCGCGCTGCTTGGCCTCATCCATCATGTTCAATACCAGCAACATCGGGCGACCCAACTGGCGTACTTCCAGCGCAAAACCTAAATGCAGGCGCAGGTTGGTGGCGTCCACCACACACACCAGTAAATCCGGCAGGCTTTCCTCTTTCAGCTCACCCAGGCACACCGCACGGGTAATCGCCTCATCCGGGCTGGTGGCATCCAGGCTGTAGGCACCCGGCAAATCCAGCACGCGCAGGCTGCGGCCGGAAGGCAGTTTGATAAAACCTTCCTTGCGCTCCACTGTTACCCCGGCATAGTTAGCCACTTTCTGGCGTGTACCGGTTAAGTGGTTAAATAATGAGGTTTTTCCACAGTTCGGGTTGCCAACTAGCGCAATATTCTGCACCACACTCATTGCGCTACCTCATCTACAATAGTCACTTCAATACGCTCGGCTTCGCTACGGCGCAAGGCAAAACGGGTAAAACCGATCTGTACCAGAATCGGGTCGGCACCAAACAAGCCCCTGGCCAGCACTTTTACCCGCTCGCCAGGCACAAAGCCAAGGGTTACCAGCCGTTTGGTAATCGGATCAAGTACGGATTGCTGCGCTGAAGACAGTGCATCAGTATGTTGAACAGCGGTGATAATGGCTGTTTGATGACGTTGGAGCTTGGAAAGTCGCACGATGGTTCCGCCCAAAACGAACGTGGGCCTTACATCCTGGGAGTAAGCGCGCACGTTGTTGCTTTCTAGTTGAGAATGATTGCTAATCGTGAAGTATAATCGCTTAATCCCGAAATTCCTATGCGCAAAGGAATGTTGTTTACAAAACACAGATACAGTGCGCTTTATCTACATCCCGCCTAAAACTGTACTTTGCAGGCTGGCTAAGTTTGTATACAGTCTTAAGTCAGTTTAAATCTTTTAGCACCGGATATGCCCCAAGCTGCCAGCAAAGCCAAAATAGCCAAAACACCCAGACTGCCAAGCCCGGTCAAGCTGCCGGCGGATGCCAGCTATTTGTCCCAGTTCCGGGATTATCTGGTGGCACAGGCAGTTAGTCCACACACCCGCAATGCCTATCTGTCCGATCTGTGTAGTGCTTATGACTTTATGGATATTCCCCTGCCTGAATGGAGCAAACAGCAGGTAGCAGACTATATGCTGTTTTTAAACCAGCAGGAAAAAAGCCCGCGTTCCATTTCACGTGCGCTGTCGGCCTTGCGCCAGTTTTACAAGCAGCAGCGCGAGTATGGCCTGCGTCAGGACAATCCCACCGAATCACAAAAAAATCCTAAACAGGGCCGCCCCCTGCCCAAGGATTTAAGCCAGCACAGTGTGGAAGCCTTGCTGGAAGCACCGGACATCAACAATGCCCTTGGCCTGCGAGACCGCGCCATGCTGGAAGTGCTGTATGCCTGTGGCCTGCGCGTGAGCGAGCTGATTAACCTGCCACTGGAGGCTGTTAACCTGAAGCTTGGCTTTTTACGGGTGAAAGGCAAAGGCAACAAGGAACGACTGGTGCCGCTGGGTGAACTGGGGGTGGAATGGCTGGAAAAATACCTGCAACACAGCCGCCCGCAATTAGCCGCTGGCCACCAGTATGACGGGGTCTTCCTCAGCTCGCATGGTGGCCTGATGACCCGGCAAAATTTCTGGCACAGCATCAAGCGCTATGCGCTACAGGCCGATATCCAGCAGGATATCTCCCCGCACACCTTGCGCCATGCCTTTGCCACCCATTTACTCAACCATGGGGCCGACTTGCGCTCGGTGCAAATGCTACTGGGTCATAGCGACTTGTCCACCACACAAATTTATACCCATGTAGCACGTGAACGCCTGCAAGCCCTGCACAGCAAACATCATCCACGTGGTTAGGGCTTGCTGAACTTTCAGAAATGAATCGCGCTGTCGTAAAAAACCATACGCTCATACACCCTGTGACATTATTCAACAGCAGGATCATTCAATATGAAGGCCGATTCTTGTTACAATCCGGCGTTACCTTAATCATGCACCCGGCATGTGATAGTCATCCATATCCATGATATCGGCGGCGCAGTACCACGACTTAACCACCCACTCAACCAGCCAACTCAACCACTAAGGGATTCAACATGCGGTCACTCTTTGCACCTGTAATGTTTACATTAATGGGACTTACCATCACAGGCTGCTCCAATGCAGATCCTACCGCTGCGCAGGACAACAGCATGACCGCAACCGCACCGGCATCCGGCGAAGCCACCACCGTGGTGGAACGCAATGCCAACAACCGCTTAAAGGAAACCCTGGCTAAAAATATTAAGGCTGCCGGCATCAAGGCAGAAGTAACCGCAGTGCGCCCAACCGAAGTATCCAATTTATACTGGGTAAGCCTGAAAGGCATGGCATCCGTATATGCCACCCAGGACGCCAAATATATTTTCCAGGGCGACATGGTGCGTCTGGATAAAGATAAGGTTCATAATGTCAGCGAAGACCTGCAACAGGCCGACACCAAGGCCCTGTTAAACACCGTTGACCCCAAGACCCTGCTGGTTTACAAGGCAACCACGCCTGCAGTAAAAGCCGTGGTGTATGTGTTTACCGATGCCAGTTGCCCTTACTGCCATAAGCTGCACGAACATATGTCCGAAATCAATGCCAAAGGAATTGAAGTGCGCTACCTGGCCTGGCCGCGTGGCGACCAGTTCCTGCCCTTGATGAATGCCATCTGGTGTAGTGAAGACCGTGCCGCCGCCTTTGATACCGCAGTGAAAGGACTACCGGTCAATGCACCACAGTGTAACAACGCGGTAATGAGTCACCAGGCACTGGGCTTGCAGATTGGCGTGAATGGCACGCCAGCCATTTACTCAGAAAGCGGAAAATACCTTGGCGGTTATATGACAGCCAATCAACTGGCGGAGCGCTTAGGCCTGTAGGCCGCTGCCGACCTGGCCCTATTGCTGCTGCATGAATCAGGCTTTTAGCCCATGCAGCCCTGCCTTTAAGACAAAAGCAAGCCAAAACCCTGCTTTTTAACTGGAGAAATGCAGGGTTTTTGGCTATGATTTGTGCCTTTATTTTATAATGTATGGAGTGTGACGGTGAAACCTGTCCGGCTGGCTATATTAGGCTTAGGCACCGTAGGTGGTGGTGCATTAAAACTATTACGCGAAAACGCAGCAGAAATTGCGCGTCGTACGGGCCGTGACATCCAGATTACCCACGTTGGTACGCGCCGTCCCCGCCCAGACCTGCAACTGGATGGTATCCAGCAAAGCGATGATCTCCTGTCCATTGCGCGTCAGGATGATGTGGATATTGTGATTGAAGTAATTGGCGGCAAGGCACTGGCCCACGATGTGGTGCTGGAAGCCCTGCGCCATGGCAAGCATGTTGTCACTGCCAACAAGGCCCTGCTGGCCGAATACGGCAATGAGCTGTTTAAGGTTGCCGAGCAGCACAATGTGCAAATCGCTTTTGAAGCAGCCGTTGCCGGTGGTATCCCGATTATCAAGGTACTGCGCGAAGGCCTGGCCGCCAATAAAATTGAATGGCTGGCTGGCATCATCAACGGTACAGGCAATTTTATCCTGACCGAAATGCGTGACAAAGGCCGTGCCTTTGCCGATGTGCTGGCCGAAGCACAGGCACTGGGTTATGCCGAAGCCGATCCTACCTTTGATGTGGAAGGCATTGATGCCGCGCACAAGCTGACCCTGCTGGCCTCTATTGCATTTGGTATTCCGCTGCAATTTAGCAAGGTATATACCGAAGGTATTACCAAACTGACCGCGCAGGATGTGAACTACGCCGAAGAACTGGGCTACCGTATCAAGCACCTGGGTATTGCCCGCCGCACAGCCAATGGTATTGAGCTGCGTGTCCACCCTACCCTGATTCCGGAACAACGCCTGATTGCCAATGTAAACGGCGTGAAAAATGCCGTACTGGTGCAGTCTGACGCAGTTGGCTCTACCCTGTATTACGGTGCCGGTGCCGGTGCTGGCCCTACTGCCTCTGCGGTAGTAGCTGACGTGGTGGATCTGGTACGCCTGATCAGCAACCCGGATGCCAGTGGCTATGTACCACATCTGGCCTTCCAGCCCAGCGCACTGGCCGACACCCCCATTTTGGGCAGTGATGACATCACCACCGCTTACTACCTGCGTCTGGATGCGGAAGACCATCCGGGTGTGCTGGCGGAAGTCACCACCATCCTGAGCCAGGCTGGTATTAACATTGATGCCATCCTGCAAAAACCGGCACAGGATCAGGGCCGCGTGCCTGTTATCCTGCTAACCCAGCCGGTACAGGAAGCCAAAATGAATCAGGCGATTGCCAAAATTGAGGCATTGCCGGCCATTCAAAGCCCGGTCGTTCGCATCCGTCTGGAAGCGCTGGACAGCTAATTTACTGATTTTCGGGCTACTCCGGCAGGGGTAGCCAATGCCTATATAACACTGTTGATAGTTTGGAATTTATTATGTCAAACGCCACCCGTTACACTGGTCTTGTAGACCGCTACCGTGATCGCCTGCCTGTAACAGCAGCAACACGCGCCATTTCACTGGGTGAAGGTAATACCCCGCTGATCAAGCTGGAAAATATTCCACGCATCATTGGCAAGAACGTTGACATCTACGTGAAATACGAAGGCCTGAACCCCACCGGTTCCTTTAAGGACCGTGGCATGACCATGGCTGTTACCAAAGCAGTAGAAGCTGGCAGCAAGGCCATTATCTGTGCCTCTACCGGCAACACCTCTGCTGCTGCGGCTGCCTATGCGGCACGTGCTGGCATCAAGGCATTTGTACTGATTCCAGAAGGCAAGATTGCCATGGGCAAAATGGCACAGGCCATGATGTATGGTGCGATTACCCTGCAAATCCGTGGCAACTTTGATGCCGGTATGCAACTGGTGAAAGAAGTGGCGGACGAAGCCCCGGTAACCATTGTTAACTCCATTAACCCATACCGCCTGCAAGGCCAGAAAACCGCAGCCTTTGAAATTGTAGAAGAACTGGGCGAAGCGCCGGATTATCACTATCTGCCAGTAGGTAACGCCGGTAATATTACTGCACACTGGATGGGTTACTCCGAACAGGCGGTTGATCCTTCCCTGTATGCCACCAACCGTGCTGTATACAACCCGGAAACCAACAGCTTCACTGGCGAAGCCAAAGGCAAGCGCCCGGTGATGGTGGGTTATCAGGCAGCTGGTTCTGCGCCTTTCCTGCGTGGTGCCCCGGTAGCTGACCCGGAAACCATTGCCACTGCGATTCGTATTGGTAACCCGCAAAGCTGGAACCATGCCCACGCCGTGATGCAGGAATCAGGCGGCTGGTTTGGTGAACTGCAGGATAGCGAGATTCTGGAAGCCCAGCGTCTGCTGTCCCTGTATGAAGGTGTATTCTGTGAGCCTGCTTCTGCGGCTTCATTGGGTGGTGCAATCCGCGACATCAAAGCAGGCAAGATTGCCGAAGGTTCTGTAGTGGTATGTACCTTGACCGGTAATGGCCTGAAAGACCCGGATACTGCGATTAAACAGTGTTCTGATGCCGTGATGCTGAGTATTGATGCTACCCTGAATGACGTGAAGAGCGGCATTTTAAGCAACATGTAATATCAATCTTTCAAGTTGACTGAAACGACGGAGTCTTACCGTTTCACGGTTCAATTGGTGGATTCGCCTGCGGCTGGCCCTACTTTGTTTTGGCAAAGTAGGCAAACCATTTCCTTTCGCAAAACTCGGCGAATACCGCCTGCATGGCTTATAGGCTAGGCAGTAATTTTTACATCTATGAAGTTACAGTAGTCCTGACCTCAAACAAGTTGCGAAAGGCTCCAAAAGCAACTGTTGTGCTCACTTGTTTTTGATGCTTGATATAATTTAGTAGCCTGCCACACTTATATGGCTGCCATAAAAAAGCCCTGATTATTCAGGGCTTTTCGCATCTGTTATGGCCTGCCGGTTTTGCCACTTGGGGCTAAATGACCAGACTGTTTGCAGGTGCTTTTCAATGGCGGCTACTGCGGATAACAGGCACTGCTTAGCATCACCACTCACTTGTAGCCAGGCAAAATCCTGTTCCTGCAGGCGCTCAACAAAGCGCTGCTGCATCCAGTCACGAATATGCTCACCATCGCGAATACCATCCTGCTCAAACGGCACAGCTGCCACATCGGTCAGGATATATAAACGGTGTGGGCTAAACCGACTGCTGATAGCCTCTACCGGCGCACAACGGCTTCCCATATAGCGCTCATGCCAAACACCTGTAGCAAAGGCATCGGTATCTGCTATCAGTAATGGCGAGCCGGTTTGTGCAGCCTGATCCTCCCAGCGCATCTGGGTTTCGGCGATATGTATAAATTCTGCCGTTGTCCATTGCAGCCAGGTCAAATCGGGTACCGCCTCACCTTTGGCATGTGCCAGTCCCTGCGCCACTGCCAGCTTATGACAGGTATGCTCACGCCCATATTCAGCCACCCACGGTGTGTTTGCCCATCCCCCGGCCTTCTGCTGGTAATGGGCCGCCAGAGCTTTTGCCAGCGTGGTTTTTCCGGTGGACTCTGCACCAACAATAATCACCCTTAAACAAAGCCATGCTTGCACTTCCTGCGCTAAAAAGCCCCAGTGGGCCGGCGGGTTATCCCGCACCATGCTGGAAGACACCGGATACAGGCTACGCGCATGATCCAGACAAATACTTGCCGCATTGAAATACTCTGCCAGTTGCTGCCCATAGGGCTCGGAACTAAACACGGCATCCACCGCAACAATGGCTTGACGCTGCTGGTCCGTATCCTCAATAGCCTGACGCATCAGTTGCACGTGCTGCAACCAGATGTCAGAATCCCCATAATCAATCGGGATATCATCCATAATCCCGGCAAAAGACACCTGCGGAAAGCCCTTAAACGCAGCCCTTAGCCAGTTTAAGCGTAATGACAAATCAATACTTTCATGTGAGGCCGGCATTACCACCACAGTAAGCTGCTGGCAATAATAGGCAGCACTACGAATCAAATAGTGATGCCCCGCATGTGGTGGATAAAACTTGCCAATAATCAGGCCATGTTGAAACGTGTGGGCGGCTTGCTGCATATCAGCTAACCTTCGCCATAAGCGGTATAGGCATCGATAGCGAACGGCGCCATTGCCAATAGCCATAAACACACATACACAGAAAAACAGCATACAACAAGGCTATTAAATACAGCTCCTTATGCACATACACCGGTATGGAAATCACATCCACCGCAATCCAGACCAGCCAGTTTTCCAGCTTGCGTAAATTGAGTAACAACTGAGCCATTAAGCTCATACCGGTAATCAAAGCATCAAATAAGGGAATGCTGCCTTTTAGCCAGAGCAGCAGGAAATATAAGCCTGTCACCAGCAGCAGGGTTGCAGCCACACAGTACAGCACCTGCCAGATACTTAAGCCACTTACAGGAATCTGCTGCGCGATGCGTCCGCGCAACCATAAAAACCAGCCCTGAAAGCCCAGCACAATAAAGAAAACTTGTAGACCGGCATCGGCATACAGGCGTTGCTCAAAAAACAGGAATAGCAGTAGTGCGCAGTTAATAATCCCTAGCGGGAAATTCCAGATACTTCTGATCACGGTTAGCCATACACAGCACAAGCCGGATAGAAAGCCAAAGCATTCCGCATTGGAAAGCGGTGTACCCCATACCACAACGGCAGGGCTTAATAGCCAGGCGAGCATTTGATCAAGCATATTGGTATAAATTCTATCTTTTAAGCATGATAATAGGCATATAAGTTAAATAGCACCCAATAAAAAACGGCTATGTGCACGCTACACATAACCGTTTTTAAAGTTCTATAAAAAATTAACGGCCAAAGGCACTGCTTAACCAGGTCAAAATACTGGTCGCATCATTAGTACGCGCAGCAGAGCTGTCGGCACCCAGCAATACAATCACTGCAGGGCGCTGGTTGACATTGGCCTGCATTACCACACAACGCCCAGCCTCTTTGATATAACCGGTTTTGGACAAGCCGATATTCCAGCTGCCATCTCGTACCAGAGAGTTGGTGTTATTGGATTTCAATACACGGTAACCCAGGTTGAAATCATAATGTGGCGTAGTACTAAACTGGCGAATCAGGCCATACTGGTAAGCAGTACGCACCAGCACCCCTAAATCATGCGCAGAAGACACATTACGCGAATCCAGGCCAGTTGGGTCACCATAAAAAGTTGCTATCATACCCAAGCTGCGCGCTTTCTGGTTCATGGCGGCCATAAATGACTCGCGGCCACCCGGATAGGTACGTGCCAGTGCAGCAGCAGCAGGATTTTCAGATTTCATCAGTGCAACCAGCAATACTTCAGCACGGTTCATCTGGTCACCCACACGCAGGGTGGAGCTGGCCTGTTTAGGGCCAATAAAATCTTCCGGCTGGAAAGTAATCTGCTCTGCCATATTCAGGCGTGCATCTGCAGTTACTACCGCAGTCATCAGCTTGGTAATGGAGGCAATCGGCAGTGCGCGATCGGTATTCTTGCTGTACAGCACTTCCCCGGTTTCAGCATCCAGCACCAGTGCAGCGTTGGCGTGCACATCCGGCTGGCCCTGTAACTTGCTCACCAGGTTACTGCCCAGCTGGCGAACCGGCTGGCTTACCCGTTCCACAATGCTGGTTAAATTGCCGGCACGTGAGGAAGGCAGCGAACGAACGTCTACCGGAACCTCATCGCCATCGTCATCTTCACGCATCAGGCGGCTGGCTTTTTCATCCGACGCCCAGGCAATTTCAGCCGTACCGGAGTTGCCGGAACTCAGCTGCGTGGAAATAGTCGTGCTGGCCCGCGGTGTCTGCTCGATGCTGACAGCAGCTTGGCCTAAACCGGATACACCCAGCAGGCCAGCCATTAACGCGATACAGTAAATATGACGCGAATGAGCCAGCTTCGGCATATACTGTGCAGAGCGTGCCGCAAGAGTTAGTTTTTTCATATTGACGCTTCCTGCAAAAATGCCGACACTGATCATGGTTGATAGTCATTTCAACGTTATGACCATGCAATGACATAAATTTAGAGCTAGAATGTAGAATGGCTAAAGTGCAGGCAGGTTTGCAAGCATTTTCCGCCGTAATTAACAAAAAACCTTAAGTTTTTGTGAAGGAGAGCACGGTTTGATTAAAGTCCTCGTCGTAGATGACCACGAACTGGTTCGAACAGGTATTTGTCGTATGCTCGCTGACACACCTGAGATTCAAGTGATTGGTCAGGCCGAGTCAGGTGAAATGGCAATTGATATTGCCCGCCGTGAACACCCTGATGTGGTGCTGCTGGACGTTAATATGCCGGGTATAGGTGGTGTTGAAACCACCAGGCGCCTGCTGCAAAGCGTGGATGGGGTAAAAGTACTGGCTGTCAGCGGCCTGGCGGAAGAGCCCTACCCCTCCTTATTGCTCAAGGCTGGTGCCAAGGGTTATATCACCAAGGGTGCGCCAATGGCCGAAATGGTGCGGGCCATTAAAAAGGTCATGCAGGGCGGTAAATACTTTAGCGCCGACATTGCCGAGCAGATAGCCAGCAGTTATTTGTCTGAACAGGCACAATCACCGTTTGACCTGTTATCCGAACGGGAAATGCAGGTGGCCATGATGGTAGTCAATTGTGTCAGCGCACAGGAAATTGCCGACCGTATTTTTGTCAGCGTTAAAACAGTAAATACTTACCGCTACCGTATTTTTGAAAAGTTAAATGTAGACAGTGATGTTAAACTGACGCATCTGGCCATCCGTTATGGCCTGATTAAGCCATAACGTCGCATAAGCGCAATATGGCTTGCTTTATACTGCAGGTATAAGCGCAGCATATCAGTTAATTTGTGCCTATGGGGTCCGTAACCCCGGCACAACCACATGGAAGAACGGGAAAACCAATGGGTGTCTGGACCAAACTACAAAAATTCTTTATTGCGCCGGCCTCAACACCCAATCAGGATATCCTGCACCGTTTAAGCCTTATTTATTCCGGCTACCGTCTGGCGCTGTCATTTTTCCTGATCGGATTGTTCCTGCTGAGTCTGAACAACCCGATTCTTGGTGCCAGTGCGCCCTATCTGTACCTGAATGCCCTTGGTGGCTATGCCTTTATCAGCCTGATGTCCTACGTGATTTTACGGCACTGGCCCAAACCCATTGAAAACCATACCACCCTGATGCTGGTGATTGACGTCTGCGCACTCACCCTCATGCTGTATGCCAATGGTGGCCCCAGCCTGCAAATGTCCATGCTGTACATGGTGGTAGTAATGGCAGCCAATATGCTGCTACCGGCTGGCCGGGCCCTGGCAGTTGCCCTGTTTGCCGCCATTACGGTTATTTACCAGCAGTTTTTTTATAGCCTGGCGCAAGAGGCCAATGCCCGTAGTATTGGTAGTGCCGCCCTGCTGGGCCTGAGCTTTGTAGCACTGTCTTTCTTTGCGCAGCTGATTAGCCGCCGCTTAAACATTGTTGAGCAGCTGGCGCTGGATAGCTCAAAGAAAATCAGGCAGCTACAATATATTAACCAGCAAATTATTGAACAGAACCAAACCGGCTTGCTGGTACTGGATGATACGCAACAGATTGTGCTGATTAATAAAGCCGCACAACAACTGGTATTTTCGCGCCAGCTGCCTATGGGGGAGCTGATTGCCTCACCACTGGAACAGTTTAATGCCACCCTGGCACACCGTGTCCAGCATGCGCTGGAACAGGGAGCCCTGGAGTTTATCCTGCATAACCAGAATGCCCTGCAGGATGTCAGTGTGCAATTAACGCCGTTGCAAACCCGTGGCGAACAGGCCTATACCCTGATTAGCCTGCAAAGCCTGTATAAAATTAACCAGCAGGTACAGCAGCTAAAACTGGCCGCCCTGGGCCAGCTTACCGCCAGCATTGCGCATGAAGTACGTAACCCGCTGGCAGCCATTAGCCAGGCCAGCGAGCTGATGGCGGAAAGCCAGCTGGAAGCAACCGATCAGGAATTACTGGGCCTTATCCAGAAGCAGACCAAGCGCCTGGATCAGACCATTGAAAATGTATTGCAAATGTCGCGGCGCAAATCTGCCACCCCGGAATGTATTGACCTGGGTGAAATGCTGCCGGCGCTGATCAATGATAGTCTGCCCGGCATTGCTGCCTATATCGATATGCAGCTGCAAACGTCCCTAAAGATATGGTTTGACCCTTTGCAATTACAGCATGTGGTGATCAACCTGCTGCAAAACGCCGTACACCACAGCAAAAAACTGCATGAACACCCGGTGGTACGGGTACTGGGCAGTCAGGAAGAACGTCAGGTGATTCTGGATGTGATGGACTCTGGCCCGGGCTTAAGTGCCGATGCCGTTAAAACCCTGTTTGAGCCTTTTTTTACCACCGAAGCCAATGGCACCGGCCTGGGATTGTATTTATCCAAGTCTTTTTGTGATGCAAATGGCGCAAGGCTGATTTATGTGCCACAAACTCATGGTGCATGCTTCCGTATTATCTTCCGCTTACACGGCAAGTCGTGTTAGGCTTACCCTTTCTTGTATATGATTTGTCATGAAGGATCATGATGCAAACTCGTCCCCTCGCTCTTGTTGTAGATGATGAAGAAGATTTACGCTTATTGATGCGAATGACGCTCAAGCGTATGGATATCGACTGCTATGTTGCCGACTGTTTGCTACAAGCCAAGGCCTTGCTGAAAAAGCATACCTTTGATATTTGCCTCACCGATTTAAACCTGCCGGATGGTAGTGGCCTGAATCTGGTACGCGAGATCAATCAGCTTTACCCCCAGTTACCTGTTGCGGTGATTACCGCTTACGGCAGCATGGATATTGCCATTGATGCCCTCAAGGCTGGTGCCTTCGACTTTGTCAGCAAACCGATTGAACTGCCGCGCCTAAAAACCCTGATTGAGCAGGCATTAAAAGTGAATGCACAGGCCCCCCTGTCCAACAACAGCATAGAACAGCGCCTGATGATCGGGGAATCCCCGGTGATGCTGCAACTGAAAGCAACCCTGCATAAACTGGCACGCTCGCAGGCACCCGTGTATATCAGTGGCGAATCGGGTACAGGTAAAGAGGTTGCAGCACGTCTGATCCACTTGCTGGGGCCACGCAGCAATGGCTCTTTTGTACCAGTCAACTGCGGTGCGATTCCTAGCGAACTCATGGAAAGTGAATTTTTTGGACACAAGAAAGGCAGCTTTACCGGCGCTACCGAAGACAAAATTGGCCTGTTTCAGTCTGCACAGGGCGGCACCCTGTTTCTGGACGAAGTGGCCGACCTGCCGCTGACCATGCAGGTGAAATTGCTGCGCGCCATTCAGGAAAAGAAAATTCGCCCGATTGGCTCGCAACAGGAAATCAGTGTTGATATCCGTATTTTGAGTGCCACGCATAAAAACCTGCAACAACTGGTACAGCAAGGCCTGTTCCGGCAGGATTTATACTATCGCCTGCATGTGATTGAAATTAACCTGCCGCCCTTGCGGGATCGTGGACAGGATATCCTGCTGCTAGCCAATAATTTTATTGATCAAATCTGTCAGGACTGGGGCATTGCCAAGCCTACCCTGTCTCCAGCGGTTAAACAGGTACTGTTAAACTATAGCTTTCCCGGTAACGTGCGCGAACTGAATAATATTCTGGAGCGCGCGCTGACCCTAAGCGACGGACAGGAAATTTTACCGGAATCGCTGCAAATCAACCCGGAGCATGGCGCCGCCTACACCGCACCACTGGGCTCAATACCGGTCTTAACTGCCACGCATATCCCGGAATTAACCCATGCAGTGGAAAAAGATACTGCACCGGTAGCAGCCACTGGCACAGCCAAAGCACCACAGGCCCTGCCGACGGAAGGACTGGAAGCTTATCTGGAAAATATTGAAAAGCAGTTAATTTTGCAGGCACTGGAAACTTCCTTCTGGAACAGGACCGTAGCTGCCAAAAAACTGGGCATGACTTTCCGCTCCTTACGCTACCGGCTGAAAAAATTCGGCCTGGATAGCGAAGGTGATGATGAGGAATAAAAAATCCCCGGCATAAGCCGGGGATTTTTTTATCAGCACAAGGCTGCTTTACCAGCTCAAGGCTGCTTTACCAGCGATAGGTCAAAGTGCCAATCACGGAGCGGCGGCTACCAAACCAGCAGTCGCCACGGCCCAGACAAGTAGCAATATATTCCTTATCAGTCAGGTTTTTCGCATTTAAGGAAATACCCCAGTCCTGATAATCATAGCTCAGCATGGCATCAAACAGGGTAACGGCAGGCACACTTACATTGGCTTTGTTGTCGAGCAAACCCCAGTTTTTACCTAAATAACGCACGCCGGCACCAGCATTAAAGCCTTCAATACCCGCCACGCTAAACTGCTGCTTTACCCAGGCTGAGGCAGTATGTTTGGGAATCGTTTCTAACTGATCACCCTTATTACTATTAGAGGTATCTTTTGCATCCGTATAGGTATAGCCCGCAATAAAGGATGTCTGGTCCAGCGTGCCTTTAGCCTCTATTTCCGCACCCTTAACCGTTACTTCGCCCAAAGCAGTACTTCCCTTGGCGGGAGCGTTCGATTTTGCCCGATTTTTTTCCTTCAGATTAAAAATAGCTGCTGTTACGCTAAAATTTTGATCCGTTGGCATCCACTTTAGCCCAAGCTCATACTGCTCTCCACGTTTTGGTTTAAGTGGAAAGTCATTAGCATCCAAATCAGCTTGCGCTACAAAGGATTCACTATAGCTGACATAAGGAGATAGGCCATAATCGCCTAAATAGACAAAGCCTAAACGCTTAGACCATGCGGCATCATCATTCTGAGCTTTATCACTATTTTTGCGCTTGGAGATAGCGGTATCATGGCGTACCCCCGCCACAAACACAAAACGGTCATTATATTTAATCTGGTCCTGAAAGCTAAACCCACGCTGAATCGCTACAGTTGGCGTGTAATCAACAGGGTAAAGCCCATTTTCCAATGTTGGTTCTATCACATTGCCATACACCGGATTATATAAATCCAGTGGAATTTCATTGCCATTAGCATCCTGTGCGGTCATGCCGTTGGTTGGATTCGTTGATCGTGCATAGGAGTAATCGGTACCAAAAAACAAGGTATGCTGGAAGCTGCCTAAATTAAGTTTGCCCTCTAACTGTAGGTCTGTACCTACAGTATTTGATGTAGGTTCGCCAATGTCAAACATACGGTATAAGCTGGTTTTAGTCGTACTCTCCCTGTACCACTCCAGGTAGGCATATTTATAGGAACCATCAACATTATCAGCGCGGAAGTTATGCCTTAAGGTCCAGTTATCAGATAACTTTTGCTCCAGCGCATAGCCAAAGCGCTTACGCTCAGCGCCATAATTGTCCCAGTCTGGTTCACCAACAAACAATTTATCCGATACTTTTGGCAGGCCACCTTTTGCTGGCTTTAATGTACCCTCCCACGGTAAAAATGCATTGGTATTGCCACTATCATCTTTCTGGTATTGTCCATATACCGTCAGCTTAGTGCCATCTGCAGGCAAATAGGTTACAGCAGCCGACAAAAAATCACGCTCATTTTTGGCATAGTTGACTTGTGTACCGCTGTCTTTCTTCAGGCCAATCACCCGGTACAGCACTTTACCTTCATCATCGATTGGGCCGGTAAAATCAAAGGTCGCCTGTTTATGCTCAAAACTACCGTATTGCAGGGAAACTTCCCGCTTTGCTACGGCTTGTGGCTGTTTGCTGACCAGGTTAACCAGACCGCCGGGAGGATTCTGGCCATAAGTCACTGCAGATGGTCCACGGATCACCTCTACCCGCTCAAGGGAGTATGGTTCATCCTTAATACTGCCCCACCAGCCCACCAATGGCTGGCGTAAACCATCCAGCACTACTTCACCCGAGCTACCACCACGCAGGGAAAAATATTCGCCACGGTTATCCACACCATACGGTTCTGCGGTCACACCGGCACTATAACGTAAGGATTCGGCAATGCTTTGCGCGCCCTGGTCCTTAATCTGGTCTTTGGTTACTACAGAAATAGATTGTGGTACTTCGTTTAAAGGAGTATCCGTTTTGGTGCCAGCGCTGCTACGGCTTGCCTTGTAACCCTTTACCTCATTTTTAGCGGTTTTAGTCGCCTTAAGGGTAATTTTTGGCAGCGTATTCGGTGCTTCATCTTCATTCGCATAGGCACCTGCACTCACGCAAAGCATGCCAAAAAAAGAGAGTTGCACGGCTACGCTTAACGGGCGCAGGCTAAATCGGGCAAAGCTTGACATTGGTATTCCCCATTCTAATTTACAAGGATGATGTGACAAA
>JASLIR010000178.1 GCA_030152125.1 Alkanindiges sp. | reverse complement strand
GAACAGCCCGATGCTTTGCTGAAGTGGCTGGCTTATTCTAATGAATTAAGTCCTGAGCTTCTGTTGCAGCATGTTTATCAATTTGATAACGAAGAAGCACTGAATCATTTAATGCGGGTAGCCAGTGGACTGGATTCCATGATGCTGGGTGAGCCACAGATTCTGGGGCAGGTCAAAAACGCCCTGCAACATGCCAGACAGTCCGGTTCGCTTACCCCGGCCTTAAGCCGGGTGTTTGAACACGCCTTTTATGCCGCTAAAAAAGTACGCTCGGAAACGGCGGTAGGCGAGCAGGCGGTATCCATGGGCTATGCCGTGGTACAACTGGCACAGCAGGTATTTACCAGCCTTGCTGATACCACCGCGCTGATTGTGGCCGCAGGGGAAATGAACAGCCTGGTGGCCAAAAATCTGGCGGAGCAGGGTGTTGGCCGTATCATTATTTGTAACCGTAGCCATGAGCGCGCAGCCACACTGGCGGAGCAGCTTTCCGCACGGGTGAAGGTTGAAATTGTTCCTTTCCATCAACTGACAGACTATTTGCCGCAAGCGGATATTGTTTCCAGCTGTACCGGCAGTTTACATACAGTGATTCATTTAAACGATGTTAAGCAGGCACTTAAAAAGCGCCGCTATCAGTCCATGCTGATGGTTGATCTGGCTGTACCACGTGACATTGACCAGCAGGTAAGCAAGCTGGATGGTGTGTTTTTGTATGGCGTGGATGACCTGCAAAGCGTGATAGAGGGCAATCTGGCGCAGCGCCGCCAAGCTGCGGTAGAAGCTGAAGTGATGGTAAGCCAGCTTTCTGCACAGTTTATGCAACAACAACGGATAGAGCAGGCAGGCCCTTACATTGCCGCTTACCGCCAGCAGGCCGAACAGTTAAAACAGCAGGAGCTGGAAAAAGCCCGCCAGCTGTTACAGCAGGGACAGGATGCCGGAGCTGTACTGGAGCGTCTGGCTAATAGTTTGAGTGCCAAGTTGCTACATGCGCCTTCCCAGCTTATCCGCCATGCTGCGGTGCATGAATCCCCGGAAATTCTAGACTGGATGGTACAGGAGCTGGGGGTGAGTGGGGATGATGAGGTTTAAGAAGCTATTAGCGCTTGTTGCAGTATTTTAAGCATGTCTTTTAACTGGATAATCTAACCCTGACCATATAAAAGACCTGCTGCACACACCATGTACAGCAAGCAGCCTTAAAGCCGCGCCTCATCAAAAAAAGCATCATCCAGCGTTAGTGGCAGTTTTCCGGTTTTTAACTGTTCGTGCAAAAAAGTAATGGTGCGTTCCAGCGCGTTGCGGGTGGGGTGCCCAGCCTTGTTTACTAAATCTTTGGTCAGCACTGAATGCGCGGATATGGGCAGGTTGTTTTTATTGCCCAGAGAGGAGTCAATTTCAATGGCTTCAAAGCTATCGCCAAACTCCTTGCGCATAGTATCAAAGCGGGCTTTTGGGCATGCCACATCATGGGTAAAGCGCAGGCCGAGCAACTTCACATCTTCAGTTTCAAAGCGCACTTTAATCTTTCGCAGTTCCTCTTTGCTTACATGCATGTCCGCACGGGCTTTGCCCAAGCCAATAGGCAGCGATGGTTGCGATAAAACTGGCGCCATCACCACCGGGTCCACCATTAAGCCTAGGGCAAAGTTACCGGTCATGCACATGCCAATAGCACCTACGCCGATGCCGCCCTGTTCTGCATGCGCCTTAAGGCATACGCCACGCACAAAATCCGTTACTGGGCTGGATTGTCCACACGACAGGGCGGCGAATTCCTTGCTGATACAGGCGCGTGCCAGTTGGGTAGCCAGATTGACAGGGTCGTAACCACGGCCTACCGTGCCAAATAAAGAGGGCATATATACACTAAAGCCGGATTTTACAAGGTAGCGTGCAAAGCGGATAACCGCCGGGGTGATGCCCGGTACTTCGTGTATCACTACTACCGCAGGCCCCGTTCCAGCCTGATACAGGGGATATTCATAGCCGCCATAAGCAAATGCTGCACAACTAAATCCGTCAATCGGGCTAAATTCCTGTGCCATGTGGGTTTCCTTTTTTGTTTGCGATTGGAGGCGGTATAAGTGATGGAGTATCTATAGCAGTTTTTGCGGAAGAAGGTGATTGATTTTTTTAATGATTATGGGCTATCGGTTCTGTGAAAATATTCTAAAGTATGCTATGAGGGGGGTAGCATATTTTAGTCATTAATAGCAAATCAATTTCTATTAAGTATCGTGTTTAGTGGAGAGCTTTTTTACTTAAGTATGGCTTTAAGAGGTTTTTCGCAATTATTTGACGATTTCGGCTTTCTTTCCTTTATTTAGGTAGGATATATTAAAATTTCTAACGGGTTGTAAATAATATCAAGGAGAAGTTATTGTCTAAGCAATTAAATAGCATTCCTATAACAATCAAGCAAGCTAATGAATTTATTAAGCAATATCACAGGCACCATAGACCCACTGTTAGGAATAGTGGAAGATGGGCATTGGC
>JASLIR010000139.1 GCA_030152125.1 Alkanindiges sp. | reverse complement strand
GCAGCATTTTTAGAAAGCCAAGCACAAGCGGGTGACGGATGATTTTTCTAAATTTCTGGTAGTCCACATCATCGGTACACAAGGCATCGCCATGTTCGATGTGAATAGACAACTGCTTGCTGCGAATATCAAAGTCATCCGGTAGCAAAGTGCCACCAAAACGCTTTAAAAAGCGCTGACCCAGGGCAAAATCACGGTTTCCACGCTGAAATAATACCTGTGAGCCATGTGCTGTAAATTGCTGCAAGGCACTTACAATTTCATTTAGCCAGGGCGAGTCATCATCATCGCCAATCCAGGCTTCAAACCAGTCGCCTAGGATATATAGTTTTTCTACTTTTCCCTGATAGTGTTGCAACAAGTCCAAAAACCCCCGAACGAGTCGGGGGTGTTCAGGTGACAAGTGTAAATCGGCGATAAACAGTTGCACGATAATCAGATCTGTTCTGGCAGTTATTCAGCAATAACTTTAGCAGACTCAATTACCACGTTATCCACTGGAACGTCAGCGTGGTAACCACGGTTGCCAGTTTTAACACCTTTAATGGCATTTACCACGTCCAGGCCTTCAATTACCTTACCAAATACAGCGTAACCCCAGCCTTGCGGGTTCTTGCCGGAGTGGTTCAGGAAGCCATTGTCGTTTACGTTAATAAAAAACTGGGCGCTGGCAGAGTGAGGTGCCTGGGTACGTGCCATGGCAATAGTACCCAGATCATTGGTCAGGCCATTGTCTGCTTCATTTTCAATGGAGTCACGGGTGGACTTTTCCTTAAAGTTCGCATCGAAACCGCCGCCCTGAATCATGAAATTACTAATCACGCGGTGAAAAATCACCCCGTCATAGTGACCACTTTTTACGTATTCCAAAAAGTTGGCTACGGTTTTAGGGGCTTTTTCGCTGTTCAGTTCCAGTACGATACGGCCTTTGTTGGTGTTTAATTCAACTTGTGGCAGGCTCATGACAATATATCTCCATGTAAGGCATTAAAAGCCGTGTTAATTGGTTGAGTGAAGCATAATCAAAGGGTAGACTGCACCACAAGCCTTTGTAGTGAAGTTTGATCAACAAAACATCTGTTAATGGCAACTGTTAATTAGCAGCAGTTTTTAATAGTGTTGACCATCCTGCGCACTTTTGCGAGATTATTTTCAATTTTAATACGTATGTGATTGTTATGAAGCCGAATGATGCTGTTGCTGTTCCTCCTGAAGTTCTATCTACCACGAGTCCCGTAGCCGATAGCCAGCAGCAGACACAACAAGCTCAGCCTGGTTTGGACTTTATTCGCCAGATTATCAGCGATGACTTAAAATCCGGCAAGCACACGCAAATCGTATCGCGGTTTCCGCCAGAGCCAAACGGTTATTTGCACCTTGGCCATGTAAAATCCATTTGCCTGAATTTTGGCGTGGCAGCAGAAACCGGCGGCCTGTGTAACCTGCGCCTGGATGATACCAACCCGCTGGCCGAAAAGCAGGAATATGTAGACAACATCCAGCGCGACATTCACTGGCTGGGTTTTAGCTGGAATGGTGAGATTCGCCATGCCTCCAGTTATTTTGACCAGTTATATGCCTGGGCTATCCAGCTGGTTGAGCAGGGCGATGCCTACGTAGACCTGCAAAGCCCGGAACAGATTAAATTAAGCCGTGGCAGCTTTGTTGAGCCGGGTAAAAACTCGCCTTATCGTGACCAGAGCATAGAAGAAAACCTGACGCTGTTTAAAAAGATGCGTGATGGTGGCTTTGATGAAGGCCAGGCCGTATTGCGAGCCAAAATTGACATGGCCAGCGCGAATATACACCTGCGTGACCCAATCCTGTATCGCGTGTTAAAGGTTGAACATCACCAGACCGGTAACACCTGGCCAATTTACCCCATGTATGACTATGCGCATCCATTATCTGATGCCATTGAGGAAGTGACTCATTCGCTGTGTACACTGGAATTTGAAGACCATCGTCCGTTTTATGACTGGGTAATTGCCAAGGTAAACACCCCGACCAAGCCACGCCAGATTGAGTTTTCACGCCTGAATGTGGATTACACCCTGACCAGCAAGCGCAAGCTTAAAAAGCTGGTGGATGAAGGTTTTGTAAGTGGCTGGGATGACCCGCGCATGCCTACCGTGGCAGGTATGCGCCGCCGTGGCTTTACGCCGGAAGGTTTGCGTGATTTTAGCTATAGAACCGGCGTGACCAAAGTAAAAGGTATCGTGGATGTAGGGCTGCTGGAGTTCTGTATTCGTCAGTCACTGGAAAATACCGCACCACGTGCCATGGCGGTATTAAACCCGCTTAAGGTAACCCTGACCAATTTGCCGGAAAATTTTAGCGTAAAACACCAGCGTCACCCGAATGTGGACATGGGTGAGCGTGATATTCCTGTTACACAAACGATTTATATCGATAAAAACGACTTTGCCGAAGTGCCGCCTAAAGGCTTTAAGCGTCTGGTGCCGGATGGTGAGGTGCGTTTGCGCCATGCCTACGTCATCAAGTGTGATGAAGTGATTAAGGATGCTGCTGGTGAAGTGGTTGAACTAAAATGCTCTATCGACCCCGACACCTTGGGCAAAAACCCGGAAGGCCGCAAGGTAAAAGGGGTGATTCACTGGGTTTCGGCAGAACAGGGCGTAGCGGCAGAAGTGCGTATTTATGACCGCCTGTTTAACCATGCCGACCCGGAAGAGGGTGATGATTACCTGCAAAATCTGAGCCCGGAATCCCTAAAAGTGGTACAGGCGGTGGTTGAGCCTTCCCTGGCACAGGCACAGGCGGGTGAGCGCTTCCAGTTTGAGCGTGAAGGTTATTTTATTGCTGATGAAAAAGACCACCGTGCGGATAAACTGGTATTTAACCGTATTCTGGACTTAAAAGACAGCTATAAGCCGGGCTAGTGGTTTATAGAGCAGGGCATCATGCTGACCTATCTGGAAAAATACAGCAACTTGCGAGACGAACTATGGGCTAATTTTAGCCTGTTAGTGCGGCAAGGTGCTATTTTTCCAGAGTTGCTGGATGTGGTTTATCCACTGGGGATTCAACGGGAAGGTTTATCGCGAGATAGCGAAGGGCGCTACTGGTTTTATGCCACTAAGTTACTGGCTATCCCGGATTATAAACTGCATCAGGGTGAAGATCTGATTGTAGGTACAACCCACGTCTGCTTTATCGACACTAATAATCAGGTTCATAAACTTGAGCCTGATATTCTTGACTA
>JASLIR010000095.1 GCA_030152125.1 Alkanindiges sp. | reverse complement strand
GCTGGAAAATATTGAACGGCATATTGAGGCAGGCTTAAAACCGGTACAGGCTGCACTGCAAGGAGCAAAGGAAGTTGGCTTTACCCTGATTGCCATGAACGTTGCCCTGATGGTGGTATTTATTTCCATCCTGTTTATGGGCGGGGTGATTGAGCGCTTGTTTCAGGAATTTTCCTTAACGCTGGTGATGGTAATGGCGTTGTCATTACTTTTATCACTTACTCTGACACCCAGCCTGTGTGCCTATTGCTTAAAGTCTAGCCAGCATTATGACGATAAGGATAGGCAAAGCTGGTTATCGCGCACCAGCCAGAATATCCAGCAAGGTTTATCAGGTATTTATGCCCGTACGCTGGGCTGGACGCTAAAACATGGCTATGTGGTACTTGTATTATGGTTTGCCGTGATTGCCGGGTCAGTTTATTTGTATAAAACCCTGCCGCATGGTGTATTGCCGGAACAGGATACCGGCAGGCTGGAAGGCTTTGTACGTGGTGATGATGGTTTTTCCTTCCAGATTATGCAGCCCAAAATAGAGGCCTATCGCCAGTATTTGCTGCAAGACCCGGCGGTACAGGATTTGATTGCCACTGCGGGGGGCGATGAAGGTACCACTAATGCTGATATCAGCATTACCTTAAAACCGATGGCAGAGCGGCAGGCCAGTGCACAGGAGATTGCCAACCGCCTGCGTGCCAATGCACCGCATATCCCTGGCGGTGTGTTGATGACTGATACACAGCAGGATATTTACCTGCAAAACCCGTTTGCTGGTTCTAACAATGCATACCGTCTGTTGTTGCAGGCCGATGAGCTGCCTATTTTAAGAAAGTGGGCACCTATCGTCGCCAAAGGCATGGAAGGTTTACCACAGCTGACCGAGGTGGAAACCATTGGTGATGAAGGGGCACAGCAAGTGGTTTTACAGATTGACCGCGAAGCTGCGCAACGGCTGGGCGTGAATATGCAGGCCATAGCCAGTGTGCTGAATAATTCATTTTCGCAACGGCAGGTAAGTACCATTTACCAGCAGAATAACCAGTACCGGGTGGTGATGGAGGTAGATACCCGCTTTACCGAGCAGCCGTCTTCCCTGGCCAATGTACAGGTGATGACCAGCTCCGGCCAGCGTGTGCCGTTATCCAGCTTTGCCACCTGGCGCTATGGCATTGTGAATGACCGGGTGCATCGCCGTAACCAGTATGCTGCTTTGGGCATAGAGTATGCCTTGGCACCAGGCTACAACGCGGCACAGGCCGATCAGGCCATCCGTAGCATGCTGCCAAGCTTAATGCTGCCCTCGGATATTTTTGTGGCAACTGACCGTGATATTGAAACGGAAAACCTGCAATCTTCGGTAAGTACCCCGTTGTTATTGCTGGGCGTGATGCTGGTGGTGTATCTGGTGCTGGGTGTGTTGTATGAAAGCCTGATTCACCCGCTGACTATTCTTTCCACCTTGCCGTCGGCCATGGGTGGGGCGCTGCTGGCCTTATGGATCACCAAAACCGAGTTTAGCCTGATTGCGCTGCTGGGACTATTTTTGCTGATTGGTATTGTCATGAAAAACGCCATTATGATGGTGGACTTTGCCATCGCAGCCCGGCGGCAAAACCTGTCTGCACATGCTGCCATTTTTCAGGCGGCACAGCTACGCCTGCGCCCCATTTTAATGACCAATATTGCTACTTTTTTAGGTGCTATTCCGCTTGCTATTGGCTTCGGTGATGGTGCCGAATTCCGCCAGCCACTGGGAATCAGCATTGCTGGCGGGGTGCTGTTAAGCCAGTTTCTTACCCTGTATACCACGCCAGTCATTTACCTGTATTTCGAGCGCCTGCAAAACTGGCTAAAACGCAAAAATTTAAAGCAGTCCGTGGATGCGGATGGCCTGACATCTTCCTGAGTTAAATAATGATGATAGAAACCCCCTATAAGCGCACGCTATTGGCACCGGTAAAAATAATTAGCCTGACGACTGGCCTGCTATGGCTGGCTGGTTGCAGCCAGCATCTGGTGTTAAGTCCGCCGGATTATCAGGCACCCGCTGCGCAACTGCCTGCACAGTTTAAACATCAGCCTGTTAATTACCAAACCAGTTGGCAGGCCATGCCACAGCAAAGCTGGCATTTATCGCCGCAATGGTGGGAACTGTTTAACGATACGGTGCTAAACGGCTTGCAGCAACAAGTCCTGACAGCCAATCAAAACCTGGCACAGGCGGCAGCACGCTACCGGCAGGCTGAAGCGTTGCTAAAACAGGCGGATGCTGCCAGCCGCCCGCAACTGGGTGCACAAGCAGGGGCTACCCGGCAGGGTAACCAGCATACAGCCAACAGCAGTTATAATGTGGGCTTAAATGCCAGCTGGACACCGGATTTATGGGGGCGCATTGCCAAGCAGATTGAAGCAGAGCGGGCTGGGGTAGCTGCCAGTGCGGCAGATATGGCGGCTGTGCAGTTAACAGTGCAGGCCTTGCTGGCCCAGACTTATTTTCAGTTGCGGGTGAGCGATCAGCAAATCCGGCTGTTGCAGGAGACTTATGCAACCTACGATAAATCGTGGCGGTTAATCAATAACCAGTATCAGGCAGGGCTGGTGGCCAGGGCAGATGTGATACAGGCTGATACCCAGCGCCAGGCTGTGCTGGTGGAGCAAACCCAGCTTAAGCGGCAACGGGCCTTACAGCAAAATGCCTTGGCGGTATTGGTGGGCGAGATGCCGTCCGGTTTTGAATTGCCGGCAAACACGGCCGAATTAGCCGCGCCAGGCATTCCGGCACAGATTCCTTCCGTGCTGGTTAGCCAGCGCCCGGATGTAGTGCGTGCAGAGCGGCAATTGGCGGTAACCCATGCCCGGCTAGGGCTGGCACAAACCACATGGTTACCAGACTTTAACTTAAGTGCCGAGGCAGGCTTAAACAGCAGCAAACTGGTAGATATTGTGGCTGCCCCGCAACGGGTGTGGTCGCTGGGACTGGCAGTTGCAGCCAATATTCTGGATGGTGGCACCCGGCAGGCTAAAACCAAGCAGGCCGAAGCAGTATATGACGAGCAGGTGGCGGTTTACCGTGAAACAGTTTTGACCGGCATTAAGGAAGTGGAAGATGCCTTGCTGAGCCTGAACAGCCTGACGGAAGAAAAACGCCAGCAAGCCACCCTGGTGGATTTGGCTAAACAAAATGAACGGGTGGTTAGCAATCGTTATCAGGCTGGTCTGGTGAATTATCTGGAACTGGCCAATGCCCAGAACCTGACTTTGAATGCGCGCAGACAACAACTGAATACTGATGCAGCCCAGTTGCAGGGCAGTGTGCAGTTGATTACTGCGCTGGGTGGGGGCTGGATACAATAATGTATAGCAGCTGAAAACAGATAGCTGGACAAAAAGAGTGCACTATATCCATGCATATAAGAAAGGATATAGTGTCTCTTTTGATAAATTGACAAGAAACATGCCATAGCAGGCTGTTAAACACATCTACTGACAAGTGTTTAACTTTACATTTAATAATAAATAATTACATTAAGAAATATTAAACACATATTATTCATTTAATTTAATAAAATTAAACCTTTTGCATTTAGCTAAAACAAATACTTAAGTATTGGAGGTGTGGCTGCAATTAAACTACAAATGAAATAACTAGCCCAGATGAAAGTTTCATTTTGATGAATGGCTATTCGGCAGACCTAAAAATGACACTTAAAAGACCCGCATTTTTTCAGGTATTTAAGTTGTATTCATCTAAAAGACAAATCATCTATTTTAAATTGATCGTTAAAATACCGAACGCTTTAATTAATAACTATAGTGTTAATTTATATAAAATATTTCAGGAAAATTTTTTTGACCATTTGGTTAATTTTTTCTGTCATATGCAGCCATTAGTTTGTGCTTACATCATTTGTTTGCAAGGAAGAAATGATGGATATGCACACGACGACTTTTTTAAATGATTATAGAGAGGCAAGTATGAAAACTTATATGATGAATGCAAAAGTATTAGCCCTTAGCGTTATGCTGGGTTTTAGTGGGATAGCCAGTGCTGCAACTTTGGTAGGTGAGGGTGCTACATTACCTGGTATCGCTTATACCGGTGGTATCGTTTCTCCAACAACATTAACACCTACTTCCGGTGTGAATTCAGTGTTTGGTGCGTTTGCCCAGGCTACCACCAATTCCGTAACTTATAGCCAGACTGGTAGCGGTGCAGGTAAAACTGCGCTGAATAGCAATACCGGTGCTTTTGCTGCTACTGATTCACCGTTAACCCAGACTAATTACACCGCTTTTTTAGGCAGTGCTGCAGTAACAACGGGTAACCATATTGCACCAGTACAGGTTCCTGCCATTGCCGGTTCCATTGCCATTGTATTTAACAACCCGGATGTTGCCGTTGGTGTAACACCAAACCTGAGCAGTGTTCAGATAGCCAAGATTTTTGCTGGTGAATTCACTAACTGGAACCAGTTAGGCCTGGGCTTACCATCCCGTGCAATTACCGTAGTGGCCCGTGGTTCAGGCAGTGGTACTACATTTGGTTTTGTAAACCACCTGAATGCAGTAGGTGGCTTAACTGGTACCAAGTATTTTTCAGTAAAAGAATTGTTTAGCGATGCAGTAGCTACTGCTCAGGCAACTGGTTTTACATTTACAGCTGCAACCAGTAATGCGGATGTGGTTACTAAAGTAAATGCAACTACTGGTGCCATTGGTTATGCTGAGGCTGCAAATGCTTCCGGTGTGCGCTTTACCACAGTAAATGGCCAGCATCCGGTAACTGGTTTTACATCCCCAAAAACAATTGCTGCAGCTAATATTTTAACTGACAACGGCATTACCGGTGTACAAACCTCTGGTGCAAACATTGGTCGTGCTACTTATGCTGCACTGACTGGCGTACCAGTTGGCTCAACAGGTTATGTAAAACTGATTAAGCCGGAAAGCTATGCTAACCCTGCTTCAGGCTATCCAATTCAGGCTATTTCCTATCTGTTAGGTTATCGCGCTAACAATACCAATGTAAATGAAGTGCGCAACCTGTTAAAAGTGCCTTCAGATACGTCCTACCGTACGACAACCACAACTGACCCTAAATATGTAAGCACAGTAGTAGGTCAGGGCTTTGCATGGCTGGATGGTATTAACACCACATTCCTGAATGGTATTAACTAATACATTTAGCTGAATCTGATACGGGCATTGAAAGAAATATAATTTTCTTTCAATGCCTTATTTATTATTGCTTAACAAAATCCGTAATCACAGCTTTCCTTTTTCCTTTGGAGCTAAGGACGCTAAGCCGGACCATATGAAAGTGGCTTAGCTAGTTTCTTAGGTAATTTCTTTCCTGATAAATTTTAGCCTTTGACATCGTGATGCAACCTATAAAGTCTAAATAATAGGGCACTGAAACAATAATAGCCTGAATAGCCTGCTTATGAAACGACGATCACCACCCTGGGGTGCCATAGAAGCGTTTATTGTGGCTGGTCGGCGTACCTGTAGTTTTAAAGATGCGGCGGCGCAACTGGCATTAAGCCCGGCAGCTTTCTCGCGACGCATCCAGATGCTGG
>JASLIR010000073.1 GCA_030152125.1 Alkanindiges sp. | reverse complement strand
CCAGCCCTTAAAGCTAAAAATGAGCAGGGCAAGCATGCCCAGCACAGTACCAACCTGATGCAAAAGGTATGAGGAAAATTCCAGTGGATGAATGGAGGCAATGCCACAGGCTATAACCACTAGTCCTACGCCTGCCCAGTGCATGGAGTCTGGCTTGGGAAAGTTGGAACTGGAAATACTGCTCTGCATGGAGGGGATGCTCTCTGGCTTATTTGGCTTTTGTTGCTGGTAATGCGTGCTAATTATTGTTAGCTGCCTGCTTTAGTGTAGCCTGAGTTCAGCCGTGAAACGATGCAAAAGCGTAAAAAACGCACAAATAATAATCATATACAGTACAAGCTGTTAAATTCTTGTGCTGCCTGTAATCATGCTGGGGGGGGGTATGCAGCCAGTTTTTTCTGGCTGCCCGCACTGGGCAGTGCAGGCAGTCAGAAGATGCATAACTGGGCAAGGGGCTACTTGCTTCAGTGTATTATTTCAGCTTGGCGATCTGGGCATTAATATCTTTCGCCTGTTCAGCCGCATTACCGGTATAGGTAGCTGGGCTTAATTCAGCCAGGCGCTGGCGGTCAGTCGCAGGTACCGCAGCCAGTTCGTCGCTGTTTACAAAGTTAAGCATCACATCACGGGTCATCGCCTGGCCACGGGTCAGCTTTTTCAGCTTTTCATACGGCTGTTCTACATTGTAGCGACGCATCACGGTTTGAATTGGTTCAGCCAGTACTTCCTGGGCTGCATTTAGGTCAGCCAGTAAGCGCTCACTATTCACTTCCAGCTTGCCAATACCTTTTAAGCAGGCTTCAAAGGCAATCAGGCTTTGTGCAAAGCCAACACCCATATTACGCAATACGGTAGAGTCAGTCAGGTCACGCTGCCAGCGGGAAACTGGCAGTTTTTCAGATAGGTGACCCAGCAGGGCATTGGCAATACCCAGGTTGCCTTCAGAGTTTTCAAAGTCAATCGGGTTAACTTTATGCGGCATGGTGGAAGAACCCACTTCGCCTTCTTTCAGCCTTTGCTTGAAATATCCTAAAGAAATATAGCCCCACACATCGCGGTTAAAGTCGATCAGGATGGTGTTATAACGTTTCAGTGCATCAAACAGCTCCGCCATGTAGTCGTGCGGTTCAATTTGCGTGGTATACGGGTTGAAGCTTAAGCCCAGTGAGCCAACAAACTGCTCGGCATGTGCTGCCCAGTCCAGTTCCGGATAGGCTGACAGATGCGCATTATAGTTACCTACGGCACCATTAATTTTACCCAGCAGCTCTACCTGTTCAAACTGCTTGATCTGGCGTGCCAGACGGTAGGCCACATTGGCCATTTCCTTGCCCAGTGTGGTTGGGCTGGCGGTTTGACCATGGGTGCGGGACAGCATGGGCTGATCGGCCTGTTGTACAGCCAGGGCAGCAATGGCATCACGAATCTGGCGCATGGATTTTAACAGTACTTCACGGCCACTTTTAAGCATCAGCGCATGCGACAGGTTATTAATGTCTTCTGATGTACAGGCAAAGTGAATAAACTCGCCTACATTTTCCAGCTCAGCCACGCCGGCAATTTTTTCTTTCAGAAAGTATTCAACCGCCTTTACATCGTGGTTGGTGGTTGCTTCGATGGTTTTGATGCGCTCGGCATCGGCTTCACTAAAATTGCTAACAATGTCATTAAGCAACTGGGTGGTAGCTGCTGAAAATGCAGGAACTTCCTGAATACCCTGATGTGCTGCCAGTGACTGTAACCAGCGCACTTCAACGGTAACACGCGCTGCAATCAACCCATATTCAGACAGGTAAGGACGTAAATCATCACATTTCTTGGCATAGCGGCCATCGATGGGTGAAAGAGCAGTCAGTGAGTTCATATCACGCGTTCCCGGTTCAAAATAAAAAAGCTGGCGTATGATAACGGAGAGTCGTGCATACTTCAAAAAATATTAGGATTTATTGACCTGGCACCCAGTGACCGCACCGTCAGCGGCATTAAAACTGACGGCGGCCTCGTTTTCTCGCAGCGGGCCGCAGCTAATGGCAACGTTATACTTAAGAGGGAATATTCGACAGGGTGTGGGTTTGTTCGTAATGTAACCTGGCAATCGCGCGGATATCTTCCAGCATGCCGCGACGGCCAAATATCAGCTGCAAGCGGTTGCCACCCAATTCCCGCCATAAGTGCGCAGCCTGCAGGCCAGCAAACAGGCAGCTACGGATGCGGTCAATATTGGCCTGATTTTTCAGGATGTCTGGTTTGCCGCGCACATTCAGGCGTGAGCTCAGGCTCCCGGCTGTTTCGACGTATAAATTGGCGGTGCTGGCTAAAATGGCACTGTGTTGCAGGTTGTGATCAAAAAAATTCAAACGCTGTTTCAGCGTTTTTTGTTGTGTCGTAATTTTTTCAACAAACTCTGTTTTACGGTATACCTTGCGTTCAATTTGTAGCAAAGCAATGGCGTAACGCAAGGCTTCGGCATAAGGGGCGGGCGCTGGCAGGCGTGGTTTGCTTTGCTGGTAAGGCTGCATTAAAGCGCCTTCCAGTGCTTGCAAACCTATTTGCAGGTCCTGAAAAGAGCTAAAAAAGTCCAGGCTAAACAGGCTGTGCTGCAGTTTTGGCTGAATTTCAAAACTGGCTTGCAGCAGGCGGTTAAAAGCTGCTGAATTAATGCCATGTAAAGCCTGACTGCCTTGCAATGCCAGTAAATGGGTCAGCTGGGCAGCCTGAAATACAGCTGCCAATGCCAGCAGGCGGTTTTGCCGGGCGCTTAAATGCGCGCGTTGTAAAGCCAGTAAAAGTTCCTGTTTAGCTGTTTTTTCATGGTGTATCGGCATAATTGAGTTCATGGTGCGTTCTTTTGTGGCTTAACTCAGCCATGTTTGTTGTGCCTGCATCGGTATGATGGATAATTCCACCACCGAGGCAAATCTCTCCCTGATAAAACACCACGGATTGACCGGGTGTCACTGCACGTTGCGGCTTATCAAACACCACACGTACACCGCCAGCAACATTGCTGTCGGCATATACTGTACAGGCTTGATCCGGCTGGCGGTAGCGCGTTTTAGCCGTACAACGTAATCCTTTTGTATCACTGCTATCAAACTGAGGGGCTTCGCCAGCCACCCAGTCAATGCTTTCACTCCACAACTGGCTGCTAAGCATAAGTGGATGCTCATGACCCTGACCAATCACCAGCTGATTATTTTTCATATCCTTGGCAAGTACAAACCAGGCACCTTCCTGCTGGTTCTTTACGCCACCCAGACCAATGCCACCGCGTTGTCCCAGTGTGTAATACATCAGGCCGTCATGGCGGCCAACCACCTGGCCTGCATCCGTGACAATTTCACCGGGCTGGGCTGGCAGGTACTGTTTTAAGAAATCTTTAAAGCGGCGTTCGCCAATAAAGCAAATGCCGGTAGAGTCTTTCTTGCTGGCAGTGCTTAATCCCAGTTGATCGGCTTTTTTGCGTACTTCTGGTTTTTCCAGTTCACCTACCGGAAACAGGGTGCGGGCAATTTCACGGCCGTGCACCGCGTGCAGGAAATAACTCTGGTCCTTTTTGGTATCCAGACCACGCAATAAAGGGGCATAGGTCTCACCCTGGGTGTTGGTGGTTGTCTGGCCACGGCGCGCATAATGTCCGGTAGCAATAAAGTCGGCACCCAGCGTTAAGGCATGATCCAGAAAAGCGCGGAATTTAATTTCCTTATTGCACAGGATATCCGGATTGGGTGTACGCCCGGCGGAATATTCTTGTAAAAAATGCTCAAAGACACGGTCCCAGTATTCCATGGAGAAATTGGCAGTACGCAGGGGAATGCCCAGACGGTCACACACACTCTGCGCGTCAGCCAGGTCACGCATGGCAGTACAGTATTCGGTGCCATCGTCATCTTCCCAGTTCTTCATGAACAGGCCTTCTACCTGATAGCCCTGTTCCAGCAATAGCGCTGCAGAAACGGAAGAGTCAACCCCGCCAGACATTCCAACAATGACATATTTACTCATGGGCGTATGTTCCAGATTAAGCGTTGCGATAGAGGTTATCGAACAGGGCCTGTTCGTAAATCAGTGCCAGCGGGAACTTT
>JASLIR010000040.1 GCA_030152125.1 Alkanindiges sp. | reverse complement strand
GTGCAGCTGGGCTTTCTGTCCGACCGCTTTCCGGCACAGCTTTCCGGTGGCCAGCGCCAGCGTATTGCACTGGCACGTGCACTGGCGGTAGAGCCACATGTTCTGCTGTTGGATGAGCCGTTTGGCGCACTGGATGCCAAGGTACGTAAAGAGTTACGCCGCTGGTTACGCAGCCTGCATGACGAACTGCACATTACCTCGATTTTTGTAACGCATGACCAGGAAGAAGCGCTGGAAGTAGCGGACCAGATCGTGGTGATGAACAAGGGCCGTATTGAACAGATTGGCAGTCCGCGCGAAGTGTATGACCACCCGGCTACCCCGTTCGTGTTTGACTTTTTGGGCCAGGCCAACCGCTTTGATGGTGAACTGCAAGGTAACCGCCTGGTATTGCCGCATGACCAACTGGTACTGCCAGCACACTACCAGAACGAAGGTGACCAAACGGCTGATGCCAGCAACCCGGCCAATGTGATTGTGTTTGCCCGCCCGCACGAGTTGCAGGTACATAACACCCAACCGGATGGTCCTAGCCTGCAAGCCAAGGTATTACGCGACTTATGGCTGGCTGGCCAGATTCGTGTCGAGCTGCAGGATCGTCAGGGTCGCCTGATTGAGATTGCCCTGAGCAGTGAACAGCAGCAACAGTTACAGCTACAAATTGGCCAAACCGTGTGGGTAACCGCCAGCAATTTGCATGTTTTTAAAGAACATGCAGCTTAATTCTATTTAATGCTAAAGCATTAAGATTTATCATCAGGCGTTCATAAGCGCCTGATTGATACTTCTAAAAGAGACAAATACGTGGAGTATATATTTAATGAACTTTCAACAGCTCCGGATTATTCGTGAAACAGTAAGACAGAACTTTAATTTAACGGATGCCTCAGCCGCCCTGTACACCTCGCAATCCGGTGTCAGCAAGCATATTAAAGACCTGGAAGATGAGCTGGGTGTGCAGCTATTCATCCGTAAGGGTAAGCGCATTCTGGGCTTAACAGAACCCGGTCAGGCACTGCTGAATATTGTAGAGCGCATGCTGCTGGATGCTGAAAACATTAAACGCCTGTCGGATGATTTTAACCGGGTGGATGAAGGTGAGTTAATTATTGCGACCACGCATACTCAGGCACGCTATATCCTGCCACCGATTGTGGCCAAATTTAAAAAAGCTTTTCCGAAAGTGCACCTGATTTTGCAACAGGCCAGCCCGACGGAAATTACCGAAATGCTGTTACAGGGTGAAGCCGATATCGGCATTGCCACTGAATCGCTAACCCAGGAAGATGCCCTGGCCAGCGTGCCTTACTACCGCTGGTACCACAGTATTATTACCCCGCAGGGCCATCCGCTGTCGCAACAGCAAACCATTACCCTGGACGAACTGGCCAAATGGCCATTGATCACCTATCACGGTGGTTTTACCGGACGCTCCAAAATTGATAACGCATTCAAGGATGCCGGGCTAAACCCTGATATCGTGATGTCCGCACTGGATGCCGACGTGATTAAAACCTATGTGGAACTGGGCATGGGTGTGGGTATTGTGAACTCGATTGCCTACGACACTGACCGTGACCGCCGTTTAAGCCTGCGTGATGTTGAAGTGTTTGGTGAAAATACCACCTGGATTGCTATTCGCAAGGGCCATTTATTACGTGGCTTCGGTTATGAGTTTATTTCCCTGTGCTCTCCGGAAACTGACATCAAAGCCCTGAAAAGAGCCGCTCAGCCGGAAGTTTAACAGGCCGGTAAATGAATAACGAAAAGCAAAAAATAGCTTTTTAGGTAAAACTTATCAAAATAAGCATAAACCCTCATCCCTGCCTTCTCCCAGAGGGAGAAGGAGTTCTCTCTCCTTTTTCAGGAGAGGGTTAGGGTGAGGTTATCTGGAAAAACAACTTCTTTCCTGTTTGCTTACCGATTTTAATATCGCTTAAAAGCGCAGGCTGACACCCACTTTACCCACTGGCAGCCATTTGTATTTGTCATCCTGGGCAATATTGCGCTCTTCGTTCCTTAACGCCGCCTGCAAGGCAGGGTCGGCACTGGTACTGCTTAACGTCACATCCGGGTTACCATTGTAGTAAGCGCCCACCTGTGCAAACAGGCCAATACGGTCAGTAATGGAAGGCGACACACCTACACCTACATACGGTGCAATGTTGTTCTTATATTTCACATGCCCTTTCAGGTTGGCATCCTGGGCAAGGAAATACTGATTGTCGATTTTTACCGTACCGGTATTGTTGGCCTGCTGAATCTTGTAGTCATTGTCGATATAACCGGCACCAAAGGCGACATGGAACCAGTTGGCAAAGGGATGCACCTCAACATTCACATACGGCGTGTTGTTTTTCTGGTCCAGGTCATACTTCACCCCGTTATACTTCACGCTGCCACCAATAATTTCGGAAGCATCACCGCCGTTATAACCAAATACCACATCAGTATACTGGTTGGCCCCGTATACCAGTGCGCCACCGTAACCCACATTACCGCCTTCCAGACGGATCGAAAAAGGCTTGAAGAAAGAGAAAGTACCCACGCCTTCGTCGGTAACTACCTTTTCATCCGCTGCCATAGCCGCACTGGATACAGCCAGCATTGCAGCAGAAATAGCCATTGCACTTAAAGTTTTCATCGCTGTAACTCCACGTTAGGATGGTTGTTTTCTAAATCGTTTAATAACTGTGCCGATGACCATAAATGTAAAAAATCTTTTCAAACCGAACCAAGCCTTTTTTGTAAAACGTATATAAATCAATATGCTTGTTTGTTTATTAAAAATTAATAAAGTGCTGAATTGGTTGTGCGAGCACTACAACTTTTAAAGCAGGATAAATATGGAAAATTAATTAATTATTTGTTTTATATAAAATAAACAACAAAACCTTCTAAATAAATATTTCTTATTCAGATACAAAGTATCAATAATTTTTACAGATATACAGCAGCCATACACGCTAATTAAACCTCACCTGTATCTCCTGTGCCATTTTGCAGCTTTTATCAGTCAGGGATATTGGCACTTATCACATAACCACGTACAATGCGCCACATATCGAGGGGTGCTGCAACAGTAAGGGATAAAACTATATTCCATATATACTGCCAGGCTCGATTTTCGTTTTCATAAACGGCATCCGCGAATTGACTGATCCAAGGAGATCCTCATGAACGCGGTAAGCCCTGCGCTACAAGCACATCAATATAAAGTTGCCGATATTAGTCTGGCAGATTATGGCCGTAAGGAAATTCGTCTGGCTGAGGCAGAAATGCCAGCCCTGATTGGCCTGCGCCGCCGTTATGCCAGCGAAAAACCATTAGCTGGTGCCAAAATTCTCGGCTGTATCCACATGACCATCCAAACTGCCGTGTTAATCGAAACACTGGTGGAACTGGGTGCGGAAGTACGCTGGACATCCTGTAATATCTTCTCTACCCAGGACCATGCTGCTGCGGCCATTGCAGCCAGCGGCGTACCGGTATTTGCCTGGAAAGGCGAAACCGAAGAAGAATACTGGTGGTGTATCGAACAGCAACTGCATGTTGACGGCCAGTTGTGGGATGTCAACATGATTCTGGACGACGGTGGTGACCTGACCGGCGTGATCCATGACAAATACCCGCACCTGCTGGACAACATTCACGGTATTACCGAAGAAACCACCACTGGCGTGGCACGTTTGCTGGAAATGTGGCGTGATGGCGAGCTGAAAGTGCCGGCCATTAATGTGAATGACTCGGTTACCAAATCCAAAAACGACAACAAGTACGGTTGCCGCCATTCCCTGAACGATGCCATTAAGCGTGCAACCGATATGCTGCTGTCTGGCCGTCGTGCGCTGGTGGTGGGCTATGGTGATGTGGGCAAGGGTTCTGCACAGTCCCTTCGTCAGGAAGGCATGATTGTACGTGTTAGCGAAATTGACCCGATTTGCGCGATGCAGGCCTGCATGGATGGCTACGAAGTAGTATCCTCGTACAACAATGGTATTGTGACTGGTAACGTGGCAGATATTAACCATGCCCTGCTGGGTAGCACCGACCTGGTAGTTACTACTACCGGTAACGACAAGGTATGTGACAGCGCCATGCTGGACAGCCTGAAAAAAGGTGCTGTGGTATGTAACATTGGCCACTTTGATACCGAAATAGATACGGCTTACCTGCGTAAGAACTATCGCTGGGACGAAGTAAAGCCACAGGTACATCAGGTGTTCCGTTCTGATGCTGCTGATGACTACCTGATTTTGCTGTCTGAAGGTCGTCTGGTAAACCTGGGCAACGCAACTGGTCACCCTTCCCGTATTATGGATGGCTCTTTTGCCAACCAGGTACTGGCGCAAATGCACCTGTACAAGGAAAAATTTGCCGACCTGTCGGCAGCGGACAAGCTGGCCAGTATTCGTGTTGAAGTATTGCCGAAAAAACTGGATGAAGAAGTGGCAGCTGCCATGGTAGCCGGTTTTGGTGGTGTGCTGACCCAGCTGACTACTGAGCAGGCCGCTTACCTGGGTGTACCGGTTGAAGGTCCATTCAAAACCGACAGCTATAAATACTAAGTTGTGGGAGTCAACGAGGCGGTCTCATTATTTTGACAACCTCACCCTAGCCCTCTCCTTGTAGGAGAGGGAACTCCTTCTTCCTGAGCAAGGTTTAAAGCACTGCTTTAAACCGAAGCGCAAGATGAGCAGTACTGCTGCGCAAGTGGGATGAGGGAAAGCTCCTTCTCCCTTTGGGAGAAGGTTGGGATGAGGGGATTTTTCCCAACAACCTGATCCCTTGCAAAAACATGCTTTTGAAAAAAGCCTCGTTTACTACTGCCAACCTTATTTAAATATATTTGAGCTTTATCATGGCAACGCCCGTTTCTTTTGAATTTTTTCCACCAAAAACCGACGCTGGTGCCGAAAAAATTAAAGTGGTGCATCAGGCACTACAGGCCTTAAATCCGGCCTACTTTTCTGTCACCTATGGTGCTGGCGGTTCCACGCGTGAGCGTACGCTGTCCACCATTGATGCCTTAAATGGCAAGGGTGCCCCGGTTGCACCGCACTTGTCCTGTATTGGCGACAGCAAACAGCGTATTGCAGAATTACTTGACCTGTATAAAAGTCAGGGCATTAACCGCCTGGTAGCCCTGCGTGGTGACTTGCCATCCGGTCAGGTTGGCCTGGGTGAACTGCCCTACGCCACTGACCTAGTACGCTTTATCCGTGAACACGCTGGTGACCATTTCCACATCGAAGTGGCAGCCTATCCGGAAATGCATCCACAGGCCGCCTCTTTTGAAGCAGACATCCAGCGTTTTGTAGAAAAAATGCAGGCTGGTGCCGATGCAGCAATCACCCAGTTCTTTTTTAATCCGGACAGCTACTTTTACTTTGTAGAACGGGTACAAAAGGCCGGGATTGATGCGCCGATTATTCCTGGCATTATGCCTATTACCAATGCCAGTAACCTGATTCGCTTTGCCGACAGCTGTGGTGCCGACATTCCACGCTGGGTACGCAAGCAACTGGCCAGTTACGGCGATGACAGTGACAGCATTAAGGCATTTGGCCATGAAGTGGTATTTAAACTGTGTGAACGGCTGGTACAGGGTGGCGCGCCCAGCCTGCATTTTTACAGCATGAACCAGTCTGAACCCACCACACAACTGGTAAAAGACCTGGGGCTGTAAAAGTAGCCTGCCCAAAAGCCCGTTATGTTATACAGAGGTATCTGTGTGTAAAACGGGCTTTTTTTATGGCAAGGAAACACCTACAATTAAAATCTCTCTTCTTGTCGCAATCGATGGATTGCCGCTTACATGGACGCGCATTTTGATTTTAGCTATCAACTTGGCCTGTTAACCCCACTTTTTTTAAATGATCAGGACACCCTGTTTCAGCGCCTGCTGAGCGATCTTGAATTCAAGCATTACACCAACCCGCTACAATTTAACCAGTTACTTGCCGAGCTGTTGCAGTTGCTACAAACACCGCATGCCCAGCAAAGCAGCCTGAGCCAGATTATTTATGATTTTGTGTATCACAACTTTATTGTGCTCAGCAAACAGCAACAGCGTGAACTGCTATTGACCATTCAACAGGATTTTCCACTCTATCAGCACACGCCAGTTCAATGGCGCGTTGTGGAGTTACTGGGCGAAAAGTTTGCCGATAAAGACTCTTTACATCTGGCAAAACAACTGCACACTACTTTGCCGCACAACCAGCACAGCCTGTTGCCGCCCTTGCTGGAAAGACATGTTTTATACGCAAGTGATACCGCCGTTAAAAAGCAGGCATTACAGCGCTTGCGCAAGCTGATCACCAATGATGACCGGCAAACCCGGCAGGAAGCACAGGCCTCCCTGAACCGGATTGAAAAACAGCTTAATCCGCGACTCTATCGAACCATCTGTTAGGAAAAGGAATGAACGACTCACCACTCTGGCATCCCTGTACGCAAATGCAGCAGCATGAGCAAACACCTCCGTTGGCCATTCAGCGTGCTAAAGGTGCTTACCTGTACCTGCAGGATAACCAGCCACTGCTGGATGCCATTAGTTCGTGGTGGGTCAACCTGCACGGGCATAGCCATCCGCAGATTAACCAGGCCATTACTGAGCAGTTGCAGCAGTTTGAGCACGTGATTCTGGCTGGCTTTAGCCATCAACCCATTGAAACACTGGCGCAGCGTTTGGTAGGAATGACTGCAGCCCCGCTCACGCGCTGCTTTTTTGCCGACAGCGGCTCGGCAGCGGTAGAAATAGCCCTGAAAATGAGCCTGCAATACTGGCACCAGCAGGGCCAGCCGGAACGCAGTACCTTTATTTCCTTGGAAAACGGCTATCACGGTGAAACGCTGGGTAGCCTTGCCGTAACCGACATTCCGCTGTTTTCCAGCCAGTACCGGCCTTTACTAATCAACCATCTGCGTGCACCTTCGCCAGACCTGAACTTAAAACCGGCTGCGCAACTGGAAGCGGATTATCTGGAGCAACGCCTGACTGCCATGGAAAACCTGCTGCTTGAACATCAGCGTCAGGTATGTGCAGTGATTGTAGAACCCCTGGTACAGGGTGCTGCCGGTATGAAAATGTACCCTGCGCATTACCTGAGCGAATTACGCAGCTTGTGCAACCGCTACAATGTGCATTTAATCCTGGATGAAATTGCGGTGGGTTTTGGCCGTACTGGGACCATGTTTGCGCATGAACAGGCAAATATTTGCCCGGATTTTTTATGCCTGTCCAAGGGGCTTACTGCGGGCTACCTGCCCATGTCCTGCGTGATGACCACTGACGAGGTGTATCAGGCTTTTTATAGCCCGGATGTTGCCCGTGGTTTTTTACACTCGCACAGCTTTACCGGCAACCCGCTGGCGGCACGTGCGGCACTGGCCTCACTGGACATTTTCGAGCAGCAGCAAACCCTGCAGCATAACCAGGCCCTCATTGCACTAATGGCCGAAAAGCTGGACGCCTTAAGGCAGCACCCCCACATCCGCAATGTGCGCCAGACTGGCATGATTGCTGCTTTTGACCTGACACAGGAGGATGGTTCACCCTATCCTAGTGAGCAGCAACGCGGCAAACTGCTGGCGAAACATGCAATTGAACACGGTGTGTTGTTACGGCCGATCGGAAACCATGTATATTTCATCCCACCCTATTGTATAAGCCCACAGGACATCGACCTGATGTTTGATGTGGCCTTGCAGGCAGTGGACTGGAGTGTTCGCCAGCCGAAAGTGCACGCACTTACCGAACATCAGCTCCCCTGAGTTATTGCGGATTTTCATTTACCAAGGCAGGTCAGTATGAATCGTTTTTTTGTGGATACCCCATTACAGCTAAACCATTACCTGACACTACCCGACATGGTATTTCATCACTGGGTACGGGTGTTACGTGCGCAGCAGGGGGAACAGGCCGTGCTGTTTAATGGCCTGGGTGGTGAATTTGTCGCACAGTTGACCGAGGTGAATAAAAAAGACGCCACGGTACATTTGCTCAGTTATAACCCGGAAGACCGCACACCGGATTATGAGGTCACACTGGGTCAGGTGATGAGCAAGGGTGACCGTATGGATTATGCCATCCAGAAAGCTACTGAACTGGGCGTGCATAAAATCCAGCTGCTGGTCAGCGAGCGTTGTGAAATGCGGCTTAAGTATGACCGTGACCAGAAAAAGCTGGAACACTGGCAGCAAGTCGCTATTGCAGCCTGCGAACAATGCGGCATGAACCGTATACCGGAAATTCTGGCGCCTTTAAGCATTGATGACTGGCTACAGGCAAACCAGGGGAATAGTGCGCTGAAACTGGTATTGGCACCCAACCAGGCGACATTTTCCCTGCCCAGCCCCCTACCAAAGTCTATCCAGCTACTGATTGGCCCGGAAGGTGGATTAAGCGATAATGAGATAAATCAGGTCACCCAGCATGGATTTAACTGCTGGACGCTGGGTTCACGGATTTTACGCACCGAAACAGCGCCAGTGGTCGCGCTTTCTGCCCTATTATTTGCCGCTGGTTAAATGGCGATTTTATGACTGAACGATAAATAATATATATTTAAGATGAAACTTTATCAGTTCAAACGATTGAAGTTCAGCATTCAACACGCTATGTTAGCAGAAATGGAATCAGGGGATACTGCGCCACTTTTGTGCTGAACAGGTATTCATCATCCCCGTATCATACTTTTATGTCATATTAGGATTGATATGCCCACTTTCAAGTTTTACTTAAAGCAAAGTCTTAACATTGGCATACGTGTCGGGGAATACCTATAGTATGGCCGGGCAGGACGTTAACCAGAATTTGCATGAACGCATTTTCAGCATGCAGATTGCTGAATGCCAGCAGCAACAAAACTTGCAGCTGTTTGGCCTTGTTGGCCTGATTCTATTAACGTATTTGTTTTATCAGCAATCTGCCGAAATTAACTATAGTCAGCTTACGGCCTGGTGCATTATTTCCACCAGTATTATTGCCTTGTCTGCCATTATCAACACCCAGCTGAATAATAAAAACTTTAAGCTAAAAAACACCTATATTGATATTTACCTGCAAATCAACGCCTTTGTATTTGGTCTGATTATTGCGGTTGGCCAGATGCTGCTCGGGCTGGAATCACTGATTAAGGAACCGGTTACGCCCATGGCTTCCGGTTTTTATGTGTTTGATACCATTGTGGTATTTGCACATGTTCTGGCGTTTATTGG
>JASLIR010000037.1 GCA_030152125.1 Alkanindiges sp. | reverse complement strand
CACAATTTCAGCAATTACCCCGGTTGCCCATAGCATGCCGGTAACCCCGGTGCTGTATCCGGCATCTTTTAAATAATTGGAATAAAAGCTGTAAAATGGGGCATGTGACAACAACAGCAAAAACTGGATGGCAAAAAAACGCCACACGTGTGGCCGTTGCAACACCGGAAAAATAGAACCAAGTTGCTTCTGCGCTGTGGGAGCCAAGGCCGGCTCCTTAATTTGCCATGACCATATCCAGGCAATCGAGGAAATTCCCATCAAAATTATGGGTAAATGATTAATATCAATCCAGTCAAATACCTTACCCAGGGCAAACACAGCAACAATAAAACCAATGGAGCCCCAGCGCCGCACCTTGCCGTACAGCCGCTCGCGCTGGTCGCCCAGCCAGAACAGGGTCACTGCTTCAAACTGTGCCAGAATGGCATTCTGGAAAAAGCTGAAAATAAACATCAGCACCACCAGGTTGCCCAGCGTATTTGGCATCACAAAAATACTGAGCCAGATCAGGCATTCCACAAGGGTGGCCAGCCGTATCCAGCGCATGCGTTTACCGCTGCGGTCCGCCAGCCAGCCCCATACAATTGGGGCAAAAATACGGGTTAATACAGTAATGGAGGCCAAAAGACCAATGGTGGCACGATCAAAGCCCTGTCCTTCCAGATACAGGCTCCAGTACGGCATAAACGCGCCGACAATTGCAAAATATGCAAAATAAAACCCCGCGAGACGCGAGGTTATAGGCAAGGAAGTGTGTGCTTGCATCAGCCTGAATAATTACCAATAGCTGCCAGTGGTTGTACCACATCGGCATTCTGCGCACGCTGGCGCAAAAAGTGATCCATCAGCACAATGGCCAGCATGGCCTCGGCAATGGGTGTAGCTCGCACACCCACACAGGGATCATGCCGACCTTTAGTAATCACATCAGTTGCTTCGCCTTCCAGGTTAATGGTACGGCCTGCTGTGGTAATACTGGCAGTTGGTTTTAGTGCAATTGCCACGCGAATGGTTTGCCCACTGGAAATGCCACCTAAAATGCCACCAGCATGATTGGCTATAAAACCTTGCGGGGTGAGCTCATCACGCGATTCATGGCCAAACTGGCCAGCCACCGCAAAACCGTCACCAATTTCCACGCCTTTTACCGCATTAATGCTCATCATCGCATGCGCAATATCGGCATCCAGACGGTCAAATACCGGCTCGCCCCAACCCACAGGTACGTTTTCGGCAAACACTTCCAGCTTAGCACCACAGCTGGTGCCTAAAGAACGCAAGCTGGTCACCAGTGCTTCAAACCGTGGCACAGCAGCCACATCGCCACAAAAGAACGGATTTTGCGGCACCTGCTCCCAGTCCAGTTTGGTCGCTATTTCATTACCAATCTGGGTGACATGACCACGGATCAGCACACCAAACTTTTCTGCCAGATATTTTTTGGCAATGGCGCCAGCCGCCACACGCATAGCCGTTTCGCGCGCACTGGAACGGCCTCCGCCACGGTAATCACGGAAACCATATTTTTGCGTATAGGTATAATCGGCATGGCCAGGACGGAACGTCTGTGCAATATTGCCGTAGTCCTTGGATTTCTGGTCAGTATTTTCAATCAGCAAGCCAATTGGCGTACCCGTGGTTTTGCCTTCAAATACACCGGAAATAATTTTTACCTGATCCGGCTCTTTACGCTGGGTCGCAAAACTGGAAGTCCCCGGCTTACGGCGATCCAGGTCCTTCTGCAAATCTTCTTCGCTTAGCAGTAATCCCGGTGGCACACCATCTACAATTGCCATTAAACCAGGGCCGTGTGATTCACCACAGGTGGTTACACGGAATAACTGACCAATACTGTTGCCTGCCATATTCTGTTTAACTCCTGCTTAAGCGCTTAAAGACTGCTGAAATTCCTGCTGGTGCTGACGGCATTCTTTTGCAGTCAGCGCAAATACCCCGGTGCCACCTTTGGTAAAGTGCAACCAGTGGAACTTCACTTTCGGGAATGCCTGACGCAAGGCCCATTCGCTGTTACCCACTTCAACTACCAGCAAGCCGTTATCCGTCAGGTAATCAGCCGCCTGTGCCAGAATGTGCCGTACCAGATCCAGCCCGTCACGGCCTGCTGCCAGTGCCAGCTCCGGCTCATGCAGGAATTCGTTAGGCAGGTCAGCCATATCTTCCGCATCTACATAAGGCGGATTGCTGATAATTAAATCGTACTGGCGTTGTGGTGGAATTTTTTCCAGCAGGTTGGATTCAATAAAGGATACCTGGTCATCCTTCTGGTGATGTTCCAGATTAATTGCGGCCACTTCCAGTGCATCACGGGAAATATCCACACCATCCACAATGGCATCCGGAAAGGCAAAGGCCAGTGCAATGGCGATACAGCCGGAACCGGTACACAAATCCAGCATACGAACCGGTTCAACCGGATGATCGTTATGCGGCAACTGGTTTACACCGCCCTGCGCGCGGGACAAACCATTGCTGAAATAAGGTGAAAACTGGTTATCAATCAGCTCTGCCATTGGAGAACGTGGAATCAGTACACGCTCATCCACATAATAAGGTTGTCCGGCAAAGTAGGACAGATTCAGCAAATAACCCAAAGGGGTACGGTCGTTGATACGGCGTTCCAGCACATCAATAATGCGCTGTTTCTCTGAAGGTAATAAACGGGCATCCAGAATCTGTTCATCTGCCGACCATTCCAGTGATAAACTTTGCAGTACCAGTGCAGCGCTTTCTGCGAAAAAGTCTTCGGTACCCTGTCCCAGATGCACTTCGTAGTTACGCATCGCTGTTACGCCAAAGCGTATAAAGTCACGGATGGTTTTTAGATGCTGTGCGGCCTCAGCCAGTACTTCCGGTTCAATTTTTAGACTATCCACGCACAACCTCGGCAACAACCTTATAAAAGGCGCTTATTTTAACTGTTTTCACAGAAAAAATCTTGGCTTTTTCATGCTTACATCCTTGAAAAACAATAACTATCAATATGATAAAAAAGCTTAACTACCTTTAAGCTTTTCTTTTTTATTTAAAAAATCTCTTTCCTTCAAATACGGGCGTATGCACATCAGTATTCCTATGGGCAAACCAGGGATCAGAATAAAGTAGCCCCACTTGATGCGCAGGGCCAAAAGCTTTTTCATTAAAACCCTTAAATTATTGAACCACTATTTAAAAGCAGCCCCGGGCAAACCAGCACCATCTTTTTTAATGATAAAAATATCTGCTTTTTTGTAGTTGACAGCGCAACTTTAGTCTAAAAAAATATTTTTTTATGATAAAAACATGATAATGTTATTACACTAAAAAGCACATTATAAGCGTTGAGCGTGTGCCTTTTAGTAAGCATTAAATAGGATGTTTAATACACTTTCATGGAGACACAACATGGCCAAACTCTCTCTTGACGGACTGAATAGTATCGATGGGTTTATTGCTGCGGCATTGGTAGACTCTACCAGCGGTCTGGCATTAGCAACCTTAGGCTCCGGGCTTGACCTGGAACTGGCAGCAGCAGGCAATACCGAAGTGCTGCGCGCCAAGCTCAAAGTAGCCAATGCATTAAAACTGAATGACTTTCCGGAAGATATTCTGATTACTTTAGGCAAGCAGTATCACCTGTTACGCCCGCTGGAGCGCAATAGTGATTTATTCCTGTACCTGGTGCTGGACCGTAACAAAGCCAACCTGGCGATGGCACGTCATGAACTGAAGTCATTTGAAAAAGAGCTGGATTTTTCGTAACCAGGAAAATCCACACATAAAAAAGCTGCCTTATAGGCAGCTTTTTTAATAGAGCAAGCGCTTATAGCGGCTTGGTCACCTGCAAGTCCGTCATTTTTATGTCAATCATTTTCGTCAATACGTGTGACTTTGGTTTGGGTCGCATACTTTACCCCGTGAGCTTCCAGATACTCACGAATTAGCTGACGCACTACCTGTGAAGGTGTTAAATCCTGAGAGTTACAAAGCTCTTCAAAAGCCTGCTTCTTGACGGGGTCTATCAGTATGGTTAAACGGGCTGTTTTATTTTCCATGCAAACTATGTTTCCAAACCATCCAAATCCTGCCTGAATACTAGCAAAATAAATTCACAATTGCATAGCCATTAACAACTACTGCGCGAGTTTCAAACAATTTTAACTACGCTGTAACTTTAAAACCATTTAGACGATTGGTAGTACAAGGAAAATCAGCTATACTTTGCCGCTTTTAAATTGACATCTTTTGCTAATTTAAAGCGTTTAACAGCTGCCTTGATAACAAGGTATGCATGTTTGAACATTTAGCCTGAAATGCCAATGGCCTGCGATTGATCTTGGAGCTGCTTGCTGTGACACGTATTATGACTTCTGCTGAAATTCGTGAAGCTTTCCTGCGTTATTTTGAAACGCAAGGACACACACGTGTTGCCTCCAGTTCCCTGATTCCGGCCAATGACCCTACATTGCTGTTTACCAATGCAGGCATGAACCAGTTTAAGGACTGCTTCCTGGGCCTGGACAAGCGTGATTATGTACGCGCTGTTTCCAGCCAGAAATGTGTTCGTGCTGGCGGCAAGCATAACGACCTGGATAACGTGGGCTATACCGCGCGCCACCATACCTTCTTTGAAATGCTGGGTAACTTCTCCTTTGGTGATTACTTTAAGCGTGATGCCATCAAGTTTGCCTGGGAGTTTTTAACCAGCGCAGCATGGCTGGCAATTCCGGCTGACCGCCTGTACGTGACTGTATATGCTACCGATGACGAAGCTTTTGACATCTGGAACAAGGAAATCGGCATTGCGGCAGAACGCATTATCCGTATTGGTGACAACAAAGGCGCGCCTTACGCATCCGATAACTTCTGGGCAATGGGTGACACCGGCCCATGTGGACCATGTACCGAAATTTTCTATGACCACGGTGCGGATATTCCCGGCGGTTTACCGGGTACCCCGGAAGAAGATGGCGACCGCTATATCGAGATCTGGAACAACGTGTTCATGCAGTTTAACCGTACTGCGGATGGCATTTTGCATCCACTGCCTGCGCCAAGCGTGGACACCGGTATGGGCCTGGAACGTATTAGCGCGGTGATGCAGCATGTGCACGCCAACTATGAAATTGACCTGTTCCAGCATTTAATTAAATCTGCCGCGCAGATTATTGGTATTGAAGACCAAAGCCAGCCATCGCTGCGTGTGGTAGCCGACCATGCCCGCTCCTGCTCATTCCTGATTGCTGATGGTGTGAACCCCAGCAACGTAGGCCGTGGCTATGTATTACGCCGTATCATTCGCCGTGCAGTACGTCATGGTAACAAGCTGGGTGCAACAGGCAGCTTCTTCTACCAGATGGTACAGCCATTAATTGATGTAATGGGTGAGGCTTATCCGGAACTGGTTAGCCGCCACGAAGTAATTGAAAAAACTCTGCTACAGGAAGAAGAAAACTTTGCCCGTACACTGGTACAAGGCCTGAAAGTTCTGGAAAGCGAAATTAGCCAGTTAAAAGGTAAGACTATTACTGGTGAAACTGTATTTAAACTGTATGCCACTTATGGCTTCCCTGCTGACCTGACAGCCGATATTGCCCGTGAACGTGATCTGATGATTGATGAAGCTGGCTTCCAGATTAAAATGAAGGAGCACAGCGAACTGGGCGGAGTGTCCGACAAATTTAACATTGACTATAACAGCATTGTTAAAGTGGATCAGGACTCGGTATTTCAGGGTTACACTGGCACAGCTGGTCAGGGCGCAATTATTGCCCTGTATAAAGATGGTCAGGCTGTTGATCAACTGAATGAAGGTGATGAAGGTCTGGTAGTACTGGATCAAACCCCTTTCTATGCCGAAAGCGGTGGTCAGGTAGGCGATACTGGCGTACTGACCGCAGAAAGCGGTATTTTTGAAGTTCAGGACACCAAAAAATCCGGTGGTGCCATTGTGCATCAGGGTCTGGTAACCATGGGTCAAATCAGCCTGCAACAAAGCGTTCAGGCCGATGCCAAGGCTGACCTGCGTGCTGCCACTGCCCGTAACCACTCTGCCACACACTTGCTGCACGCGGCCCTGCGCCAGATACTGGGTGAGCATGTAACACAGAAAGGCTCGCTGGTATCCAGTCAGGTTCTGCGTTTTGACTTTTCCAATGACCAGCCTGTCAGCTTTGAACAACTGCAACAGATTGAGCAACTGGTTAACCACGAAGTTAT
>JASLIR010000034.1 GCA_030152125.1 Alkanindiges sp. | reverse complement strand
AGTCAGCTTTGCCAATACAGCGCAGAATGTACAAATGTTGTTTTTTTGAGCATATTGTGTATATCAGCTTATTTTAAGCTTAAATGATTTTTTATAATACAGTGTTAAATGTGTATGTTTGATCAATATTGAATGGATGATGTGTAAATAATGGATTTTATCCGATAGGTGGCAGAGGCGGTTTGCTTTGTAAAGGCCTGCATATTTTATATATGGTTAAGTTTGATAGCAGAAAAACAGACAAATGGTTTTTATAGGGGGGCAGCCGCGCTAAAAAACTGTAGTTACTGCTTTTTAACGGAGGCTGAACAGCTGTTTTTGCGGCTTGTTGAGCTTTCTTTGTGATGAATGCCCAACAAGCCCTAAGCAGTTTTAAAACTTGAATGTGGTGGATAACTGGATACGGCGACCTTCCTGGCTGTTACTGTAACGGTTCACATAGGAGGTAGTCGTGTTTGGTACCAGTTCATAACGCATAAAGTCCTTGTCAAACACGTTATACATGGCCACACCAATATCCCAGTGGTCATTCACGGCAAAATTGCTGCCCAGGTGCAGTAGGGCATAGGCTTTATAATCACCAAAGTGATCATAAATATTTTTCTGGCTGGCATCCAGGTTGTCATAAGTGGTGGTGTAGCGTGCGCGGTCACTGCGATATTCTGCCCGTGCCCACAGGCTGATGTTGTCATCGGCCTGCCATTTCAGGCTGGCATTCAGCATGTGCTCGGGTGTGTCGGTGAGGGGTGGCTTGCCCAGTGCCGCATCGTCCAGTTCGGTTTTAGTCCAGGTGTAATTGATAGAGGCAAGGAAGTTGCCCAGAAATTTCAGGCTACTGGCTAACTCAATACCATGCACACTGGCTTTTTCCGCATTGGTTGGCCTGCTTACATTCCAGGTGTCAGGTCGGCTGGGGTCCATAAGCCATGGTGTTCCTACGCTCAGCATAAATGCTTCGCACGCCTGCTTGCTTGCCGGGTCGGCAGCATTACAGCGTAGCGTGGTGTTACCGCTGACAATTTTGTCTTCAATTTCGCTGTAAAAGACCGTGGCATTGGCTTTCCAGCCAGCCAGATTGTTAAAGTAGGTGCCAAACTCAAGGTTTTTACTGGTTTCCGGTTTCAGGTCAGGGTTACCAAACAGGGGCGTACGACCCTGGCCACCCACATTGTAGATGCCACTGGTCAGCCTTTCCAGGCGCGGTGCCTTGTAGCCTTCACTGTAACCACCCTTAAAAGTCCATTGCTCATTGCCATTCCATACCAGATAGGCGCGTGGGGTAAAAAAATCCCCAAAGGTATCGTGATCGTCATAACGCAAACCTACAGTCAGTGCCAGGCTGTCGCTAAGCGACCAGGTATCTTCGGCAAACAGGCCAAGCTGTTTAAAGCTGATTTCCTTTTTCTGGCGCAGGCCATCATGGATACTGGCCTCCCACCACTGCATTCCGATATTGATGTTATGCGCATCCACTGCCTGGGTGTTAAACTTGCTATCCACAATCACATCTTCGCTTTTTAGCAGGCGTGGTGTAATGGCCATGGAGTTGTTTTGCGCCCGGGAAGGAATCAGGCGACCTTCTGTTTCCGAGGTTGTGCTGGCAATACTGGAGCTGAGTGTGCCAATTTTTGATTCCCATGTATGCGCCAGTACATATTTACTGCGCTCATAGTTTTGCTCGGTGTCGTAACCGCCATTTGCACCCAGAGTACCCAGTTGTGATTTGCTGTTGTCATACGACTGCCGGGTGTTTTCGGCATCCAGCCAGATCACATGGTTTTCGCTGGGGGTAAACGACAGACGGATACCTGCGTTTTCAATATCTCCCTTGGTTGGGTTATTGCCCATGCTCAGTTCCACATCACTACCGTCATCCGCCACATAGGATACTTCCGACTGGTCACGCTGCCATTTGCGGGCACGGATTTGCAGGCCGAGTTTGTCTTGCAGCAAAGGGCCGGACAGGTAAATTTCAGCAGCGCGCTGGTTGCCAAAGTCGGAACTGTTCGGCATCAGGGTGGCATCCAGCTTTAATTCGCCAGTCCATTCATCAGCTACTTTTTTGGTAATAATATTTATTACGCCGCCCATGGCATCCGAGCCGTACAGGGTAGACATCGGCCCGCGAATGACTTCAATGCGCTTAATGGCAGAAACCGGGGGAATAAAGTTGTTATTGCTTTCACCAAAACCATTGGGAGTAATATCTCCGGTACTGTTCTGGCGTTGCCCGTCAATCAGGATCAGCGAGTATTCGGCATCCATACCGCGCATACGGACATTCAGGCCACCGGTTTTGCCAGCGGTTGGGCTGATATCTATGCCTTCCACATCTGTAAGCGCGTCTGCAATGCTGTTAATCCGCTTGTCCAGCAAGTCTTTTTGCTGGATAACCGTAATGCTGGCCGGTGCATCGGTTAGCTTTTGTTCAAAGCCGGATGCGGTAAGTACGATAGCAGGAAGATTATAGGATTGAAGTGCAGCGCTACTATCTTCATTGGCCATTGCCGTGCCAGATAGGCTAAGTGCGGAGATGGCAAGCATGCTTAAGCTTAAGTGGCTTAGCCTGGTGCCGGCAGGATGTTTGGCAGACAGTAGCCCTGTAACAGAATGGTTGAAGGCACGCATATAATCCCCTGTAATGATAAAAAGCCCTGATCGCGCGGGCGATTTCAGGCTAAGTTGACAAACTGCAGGGGAGGTTATTAAGAATTATTTTCATTATCAATAACGCTGATAAAAAAAGGCAGAATAGTTATTGT
>JASLIR010000016.1 GCA_030152125.1 Alkanindiges sp. | reverse complement strand
GTACGCCTTGCCTTGCAGCAACTGCAAAAAGCTGAGGAGGATGTGAGCCAGCAACAGGGTGCCAAGCCCAAGGGCCGCTTGCGGGTGGATTCCGCCAGCCCGTTTGTACTGCATCAGCTGGTACCGCTGATTAAAGATTTTCAGCAGGAGTACCCGGACATCCAGCTGGAATTAACCTCCAGCGACAGCATTATTGACCTGCTGGAAAAGCGCACCGATGTGGCCATCCGTATAGGCCGTTTAACCGATTCCTCCCTGCATGCGCGTTATCTGGGGGACAGCAAATTGCGCCTGGTGGCAGCGCCGGATTATTTGCAGCAGTTTGGTATGCCGCGCGCGCCGGAGGATCTGGCACAGCACCGCTTGCTGGGCTTTATTGCCTCACGCAACCTGAACCGCTGGCCTTTGCCGGGTAAACCGGAAATTACCCCGTATCTGGCAGCCAGCAATGGTGAAACCCTGCGTCAGTTGGCATTGCTGGGCCATGGTATTGCCTGCTTTTCCAGTTTTATGCTGCATCAGGATATTGCAGCAGGGCGTTTAATTGAGATACTGCCGGATTTTTTGATAGAGCAGCCCGAACGCGAGCAGGTGCATGCGGTGTATTACCGCAGTTCGGCACTGTCCAAAAGGGTGCTGGCATTTATTGATTTTATAGAGGCACGTTTAACCTTATAATTAACTGGCAAAGATAGTTAAATAGTTTTTAGAGACTAACAGGTTATATAACAATGCATTATTTTTTACTGGTGATCGTGGTTCTGTTTTTACTGGTTTTGTTTCCCCTTAAATATACCGCGCCTTTTGTGGCAAGCTTTGTAGTAACCCCATTGCTGGTCAGTATTGCATCTAATGCCCTGATTAAAGTGCCGCTGTCATTCTGGGATATTATCAAGGGCATGATTTTGTCGGTGGTATTTGTGCTGCTTGCGGTGATGGTTGCGGCGGGTATTTTTGGCGGAATTCAGGCCAGCGGCGTTGTGGCTGTTATTTTAATGCTGCTGATGTTTGTTGCCTTTGTGCTGGGTTACAAAGTGGCGCTAGGGCTAAATTTTATGGCCAGTGCAATTATTGCCATTTTGTCCACGGTTATTAATGCCGTGGTATTGGCAATGGCAAAATCTTTGTTTGCGGTATAAACGCAGTACGTGCGCATGTTGCTGGTTAGTCAGTAGCTATAGTAAAACCTGTAAAAAATTAAGACAACGGGTGGTTCGGATGGCTTCGCCCTGAGCTGCGACTAAAGCAGTGCAAGACCGTAAAATGCCTTACTGCTGTATGAGCAATTGGATGGTTTGACTATAGCGTGGCCATTGGGCTGTTTGCTGGGCATGCACATCAGGCAGTGATAGCATGACCAGCAAGCAAACGGTTGAAGCACGGCGGGGTGCTAAAACGTTAGTTTGGCATACATTGCCAGATCCCTGGACTGGCTGGCAACACAGGCAGACACAATAAAAATTTGTGCGCCAATCAGACTTTTCAGTGAAATAACCAGCTCCAGGGCTGCACTACCTGCAATGGCAATTGCCAGATGGGCGGATTGCCCGCATTGGTCCAGAAAACGACGGATAGCATCCAGTCCAAGCACGGTTGCAGGGAAGGTGATATGTCTGGAGTGGCTGTGGTCATCCAGCGTGGTGACATTCAGGTGTTCACCTGTAAACATAATACCGACATACAGATCTGTGTTCATCATTCACGGTCCTATTATGCAAAACCGCCGGATGTGTATCATTCCCTGCGGCTGGCTCTCGAATGAGCTGATTGAATTATTGGGCAGGGAGCCGTAAAAACGCCATGCACGATATCTTGAAAGGTATAAAATTTGCGTAAAATTTTTGCTGTCCATACTTCAGGATGTATGGTCGTTGCGGTTATTGGCTGGGCCAGCCAGTTCCTCGCGCCACTGTCCGGCGGTTTTGCCAAACCAGCGTATTGCAGCCCGGCTTAAACTGCTGGCATCGTGGTAGCCCATGCGCTGAGCGGCCTGCTCCAGCGTTAATCCCTGTGTTAATAATACTTTAAGGGTATCGCAGCGGGCCTTATCCACCACCGCTGTCCAGGTGGTGCTTTCCTGTTTCAGGCTGCGTTGCAAGGTGCGTACACTTATACCGCTATGCCGGGCTAACTGCTGTATGCTGGCAAGTTGTCCTTGCTGCATGCTGCTGGTTAGCCATTGCGTGGCAAAGCTGCCTACAAATGAGGTATCGGGCAACTGCTGTAGTTGCTGTTCAGCCATGGCACAATGTGCCTGAAATAATTCGCTATCCGCATGTGGCAGGCGGCTTTGTAAATCCTGATGCGAAAAATATAAAGCATTTTCCGGGGCGGAGAATTCGGGCTGAATACCGAACAATGCAATATAGGCTGTAGCATCAGCCTGTGCTGAGTGGCTAAAACACAGCCGCTGCAGGAACAGGGGGCGGTCAACCATCTGGCAGGCCTGCAGGTAAATACTGCCCACAATGGCTTCTACCTGCTGTGGCAGCAAGTCAAATTTAAGCACATGCGGTGTATAGATAATCCCGGTATTTAAGGGGTTGACATGCTTAACACTAAAACTGCCGACTTCACTCATGAGGCGCTGATAGCGTAGCAGCACATTCAGGCTGTCATATAGTGTGGCTGCGTGCATAGCGGCCAACCCCAGCATACGGAAAGTACCTGCCTTCATGTCACTGGCCAGTTTCAGGCCCAGCGCAGTATCACCAGTCAGTTGCAGGCAACGCTGCCAGATAATATGGGCGGTATCGGCACTGATTCTGCCGGTGGCATTGCCAATCATCGCCTCATCCACGGGCAGGTCAGCCAGTATCTGGGGCGTTATCTTTGCCGGCTGCTTATGCTGTGCCTGTACGGTTCTTAAGAGTGCCCTGATATAGCTATTGGAAACGGTCCGTGGTTGCATGCATGCTTATTCCATTGCTGTGGCACCAAATGTCAATATAATAACTTATGGATGTCAATGCAAATCTGGCCTGAAAACAGAATACTGTCTGCCAGTTAACGCATATTTTAAATTGTTTGGCAGATTGCCGAGGTGACCCATGGTTTTATTTCTTTTACCGGATTCGGATTATGACCCTACTGAAACTGCTGCACCCTGGCATGCCTTGCAGCAGGCGGGTATTGACGTGCAGTTTGCCACCCCGCAGGGTAAACCGGCCTACGCCGACCAGCGTCTGGTAAAGCAGGGTTTTAGTGTGTTGTCACCCTTATTGATGACGCGCAACAGTGTATTGCAGCGTTACCAGTCCATGACGCAAAGCGCGGCTTTTAATCAGCCACTCAGCTATGCATCAGTGCAGCCGGAACAGTATGAGGCGATTATTGTACCGGGTGGCCATGCACCGGGGATGCGCAGCATGCTGGACTCCAAACAGGCACAGCAACTGGTGCTACATTTCTTTCAGGCCAATAAACCGGTGGCAGCGGTATGCCATGGAGTACTGCTGATTGCCCGTACCATTGATCCTGCAACTGGCCGCTCGGTGCTGTTTAACCGTAAAACCACAGCCTTGCCATCTTTGACTATGGAGTTGCCGGCCTGGCTGGTAACAGCGCCGTGGCTGGGTAGTTATTACCGTACCTATAGCAGCACGGTAGAGGCGGAAGTAAAGGCTGCATTAGCCAGTCCATCCGACTTTAAACATGGCCCGCTGTTACCGCTGCGCGATAGTGAAAGCCATTTGAAGGCCGGTTTTATTGTGCAGGACAAAAATTATTTGTCAGCACGCTGGCCGGGAGATTGCCACCGTTATGCGGCTGCT